>JBDHZU010000018.1:0-23733 GCA_039812085.1 Candidatus Nanopelagicales bacterium
CGGGTTCACGTTGGGCAGCCGAAGCCGCCGCCACTCACGACAACATCTGGGCGGCAGTTGCATTGCATCCCAACGAGGCACCTCGACTGCATGCTGAAGAAGGCCTCGACGCCTTAGAAGCCGCCTGGGCGCAGATTGACGAACTGGCTGGACAACCACAGGTTCGTGCGATCGGAGAGACCGGGATGGACTTCTTCCGTACGGGTCCAGAAGGTCTTGCTGCACAAGAAGAATCGTTCCGCGCCCATATCGACATCGCGAAACGAACCGGTAAAGCGCTGATGATCCACGACCGAGATGCGCATGCCGATGTGCTGCGAATCGTGGACGACGCGGGAGCGCCAGATCGGGTCGTTCTGCACTGCTTCTCTGGCGATGCCGAGTTCGCCCGGGAAGCAACTAAGCGAGGGTGGTACTGCTCGTTCGCTGGAGTCGTCACTTTCAAGAACGCACCCGAATTGCGCGAGGCGCTCGCGGTCGTCCCATCCGACAAACTGCTGGTCGAAACCGATGCCCCATTCCTGACTCCCGCGCCCTACCGAGGCAAACGCAATAGCTCATCCCTGATCCCGTTGACGGTTCGGGCAATGGCTGATGTGCGGGACGAGCCCACTGAACAGTTGTGCAACTCGTTGATGTCCAATTCCGAAACGGTGTTCGGACCACTATGAGTTCGACCAGTGGTGAGGTTGCCTTACTCGGACCAGCCCAGATTCGAGAACTCGCCAATACGCTTGACCTGACCCCGACCAAGCGTCGTGGACAGAACTTCGTGATTGATCCGAATACGGTTCGACGCATCGTCAGACTGGCTAACATCACCGATGCTGATCAGGTGCTGGAAGTCGGCCCAGGTTTGGGATCGCTCACCCTGGGATTGCTTGAGCAGGCTGCATCAGTGACGGCCATTGAAATCGACCAGCGGCTGGCCGAACAACTTCCACGCACCGTCCAGATGTATGCGCCGGGCTACACGGATCGACTCACTGTGATCGCCGACGATGCATTGCAGACGGGGTTACCTCCCAAAGATCTTCCCCCGCCCACAGCGCTCGTGGCGAACCTGCCATACAACGTTGCTGTCCCCGTGCTGCTGCGCGTCCTGACCGAAGTGCCGAGCATTCAACGTGGCCTAGTCATGGTGCAGAAAGAAGTTGCCGACCGGTTGGTGGCAGGACCAGGTTCTCGGGTGTACGGAGTCCCCTCGGTCAAGCTGGCCTGGTTCGGTCACGCCAAACCGGTGGGCAACGTCCCTCCCGGTGTCTTCTGGCCCGCCCCTCACGTCGATTCCGGGCTGGTCGAGTTCGTGGTGTCACCTGCCAGCGATGACGCCCAACTGCGTGATGCCGTGTTCGCCACGGTCGATGCTGCGTTCTCTCAACGGCGCAAAACGCTGCGTTCCGCATTGGCTGATTGGGCCGGTGGTAAGGACCAGGTGGACGAAATTTGTCGTCGTGCAGGCATTGATTCTGCCCAACGCGGGGAAGCCCTCACCCTTTCGGAGTTTGCCGCTCTCGCGACCGCGCGAACCGAACAAGGACACCTTTAGAGTCAGTTGCGTGCAAGCCGTCGCACGGGCCGTCACTGTGCGGGTCCCCGCCAAAATCAATGTGCAACTTGGTGTGGGACAACGCCGTGAAGACGGCTATCACGATCTGGCGACCGTCTTCCATGCGGTTTCCCTCTTCGACGAAGTGACCGCGACCGATGGGTTGCCTGGGAGCGGAATCCGCATTCACGTCGAAGGGAGAGACGCCCAACACGTTCCCCTCGGTGAACAGAACTTGGCATACAAAGCTGCGGATGCATTAGCCACCTATGCCGATGTGGTTCCCGACGTACAGCTCTCCATCAAGAAATCCATTCCAGTGGCGGGCGGTCTTGCGGGCGGTTCTGCCGATGCAGCCGGTGCCTTGCTGGCCTGCGATGCGCTGTGGCGCACCGGACTCGGTCGAGAAGAACTCGACACCCTGGCTGGGCGCCTCGGAGCCGACGTTACTTTCAGCCTGCACGGCGGCACTGCCATCGGTACCGGCAAGGGTGAACAACTCACTCCGGCACTAATCTCCGGGCACTACCACTGGGTATTGGGGATCTCCGATGAAGGACTTTCCACTCCCGAGGTCTATCAACGCTGCGACCGCCTCCGGGAATCAAAGATCATCCGTGATCCAGAAGTCTCCGAAGACCTGATGTCTGCTCTGCGGCGAGGGGATGCTGAAGGAGTCGGGGCTGCGCTGACCAATGACCTCCAACCGGCTGCCATCGCGATGCGCCCGCAATTGGAGATTGTGTTGGAAGCCGGGCTTAGTCACGGTGCACTCGGAGCGGTGGTGTCCGGTTCTGGGCCGACATGCGCGTTCTTAGCTCGTGATCCGGAACAAGCCCTCGACATTGCTGCAGGTCTTATGTCCTCTGGTCTGGTTTCTGACGCGCTCACGGCGGAGGGGCCGGTTCACGGCGCCCGCATCGTCGAATAGACGGCTACAACGACCAGTCGATCGGCTCGGCACCTTGTTCGACCAGCAGAGCGTTCGCTCGACTGAACGGTCGAGAACCGAAGAACCCACGTTGTGCTGACAACGGGCTGGGGTGAGCGGATTCGATAGACGGCACTCGGCCCAGCATTGGCTTCAGGCTCTGCGCATCCCGTCCCCACAAGATGGCGACCATTGGTTGCTCACGGGCGACCAGTGCGCGAATTGCCTGCTCGGTCACGGACTCCCACCCCTTGCCTCGGTGCGACCCTGGCTCACCTGGACGCACCGTCAGACAACGGTTCAGCAAACACACCCCACGGTCAGCCCACGCAGTGAGATCACCGCTCGCTGGTGGGGTCACGCCAAGGTCGGTGGACAGTTCCCGGTAGATGTTTTCCAGGCTGCGAGGAATCGGGCGAACCTCAGGTGCGACTGAGAACGACAAGCCCACTGGGTGCCCAGGTGTGGGATAAGGATCTTGTCCGACGATCAGAACCCGCACGTCGTCGAACGGTTGGCTGAAGGCGCGCAGGATGCGGTCCCCGGCAGGCAAGTAACTGCGACCCGCAGCGATCTCTGAACGCAGAAAGGTACCGATTTCGTGGATGGTCGGTTCAACATCGGCCAGTGCGCGAGCCCATCCAGGGTCGACGAGTTCATCCAGGGGTCGGGCGGAAGTTGTCACAACCATTAGTCTTACGTCTTGTCCGCTCGATTTGATGACCCAGGTCATCAGTCAGCGAACGGTCCCCGTTGGTGTAATTGGCAACACACCGGCTTTTGGTGCCGTGATTCGAGGTTCGAGTCCTCGGCGGGGAGCTTTCGCAATGACGCCTGTTCTGTCCAGTGTTCGGGGGCAGTTTCACCTAAGGTCGCTGTGTGACCAATCTTGTGCCCGATTCCCCCGACGCTGCACGCGCCGAACTTGTGATCGTCCTGGCAGCAGGGGCCGGAACACGAATGAAATCGAACATCGCGAAGGTGCTGCACCCCATCCTTGGCGCACCTGTCTTGGAGCACGTTCTTAACGCCGCCGCTGCGACCGATCCCGAACGCATGGTGGTTGTTGTGGGGCATCAGCGAGAAGCAGTCACCGAGTTTCTCGAGCAGCGATTCCCGCAGGCCACCACTGCTGTTCAAGAGCAGCAGAACGGCACCGGGCACGCGACTCGATCTGCGTTGGAATCTCTGCCCGATTTTGCCGCTGATGCCAGCGGGTCAGTCCTCGTGCTCGCCGGAGACACTCCGCTGCTTACTGCGGAAACTCTCCAGGCGCTTGTTGCTGAGCATGCAGCGGCGAACAATGCCGTCACTGTGCTGACCGCTCGGGTTCCCGACCCCTCCGGTTATGGACGAATCGTGCGCGGTGCCAATGACGAAGTGAGCGGAATCGTCGAACACAAAGACGCCACTGACGAACAATTGCAGATCGATGAGATCAACAGTGGCGTGTTCGTGTTCGATGCAGCCGTACTCGTGGATGGGTTGAGTCGTCTATCGACCGACAACACCCAAGGCGAGGAATACCTCACCGATGTACTCGGTATCGCGTTTGAGGATGGCCGTCCCGTCGGGGCCTATGTGGTGGCCAATCCGGATGAAGTCGCGGGAATCAACGATCGTGCGCAGTTAGCGCAAGCCGCCGCTGCCCTGCGTGATCGGATCAACGATGCCCACCTGCGTGCTGGTGTCAGCATCATCGACCCTGCCACTACCTGGATCAGCCCAGGTGCAGTGATCGAGCCCGATGCAGTCATCGAACGCAACACCCGAGTCGACGCTGACAGCCAGATCGCGGCTGGTGCAGTGATCGGTCCCGATACTGAACTCGTCGCGACCACCGTCGATGCTGACGCCACCGTCATCCGCAGCCAATGCGCAGGTGCCCGCATCGGTGCTCGATCTCAAGTTGGTCCCTACTCGTTCCTGCGTCCTGGCAGCGTGCTGGGCGAAGACGCGAAGGTGGGGGCTTACGTCGAGGTCAAGCAATCCACCATCGGCACGGGCAGCAAAGTGCCGCATCTGTCATACGTGGGCGATGCCACCATCGGAACTGGCACGAACATCGGCGCGGCCACCGTGTTCGCCAACTACGACGGTGTCGCCAAACACAAGACAGTCGTCGGAGACGAAGTTCGGGTCGGCAGCGATTCGATGCTGGTGGCCCCGGTGAATATCGGAGATGGGGCCTACACCGCCGCAGGATCGGTCATCACGGAGGACGTTCCGCCCGGTGCGATGGCTGTTGGTCGTGCGCGTCAACACAACATCGACGGATGGGTAGCCCGCCGACGACCCGGGACCGGTTCCGACCAAGCCGCACGCAAGCACGAGCAGAGCAATGGCGACTCCGAAGGGCCTGCACAGCCCGAGGAGTGAGGGCCTGAAGATCAAACTGGGTGAAATCGCCTGAGAAACTCAAGAAATCTGCCGACCCTAGGCACGAGAAGCCCCACCCGTGAGTCACACTGTGTGTTGTGTCGAACGTGATTACTCGTACTCCACAAAGCCGTCTCATGCTCTTCGGTGGACGGGCGCATCCGGAACTTGCGCAAGAAGTTGCCGCGCAGCTCGGAACTGAGGTCACCCCCACCAGTGCCTACGACTTCGCCAACGGCGAGATCTTCGTTCGATTCCACGACAGTGTCCGCGGCTGCGACGCCTTCGTCATTCAGAGCCACTGCGAAAACATCAACACCGCAATCATGGAACAACTGATCATGGTTGACGCCCTCAAGCGAGCATCTGCTGAACGCATCACCGTGATCATGCCGTTCTACGGATACGCCCGCCAAGACAAGAAGCACCGCGGCCGTGAACCAATCACCGCACGCCTGATGGCTGACCTCTTCAAGACCGCCGGTGCTGACCGCCTCATGACGGTCGATCTGCATACGTCACAGATCCAGGGCTTCTTCGATGGACCCGTTGACCACCTCTTCGCGTTGCCGATCCTGGCTGATTACATCTCCACCCGAGTTGATCGCGAACGCATCACCGTGGTCTCTCCCGATGCTGGTCGCGTCCGCGTGGCAGAGCGTTGGACCGATGTGCTCAACGCGCCGCTGGCCATCATTCACAAGCGTCGTGATCCGGAAATTGCTAACGAGGTCAAGGTGTTCGAGGTCGTCGGTGACGTCCGCGACCGTGTCTGCGTCATCGTGGACGACATGATCGACACTGCAGGAACCATCACCAAGGCTGCTGACACTCTGTTCGATCAAGGTGCCGCTGAAGTCATCGTTACCGCGACCCATGGCGTGCTGTCCGATCCCGCCACTGAGCGCATCAAGAACTCGCGCATCACCGAGGTTGTGGTCACCGACACCCTTCCGATTCCTTCTGAACGTCGCGTCGACAAGCTCACGATCCTGCCGATCGCCCCGCTCATCGCCCAGGCCATCGAGCAGGTCTTCACCCACGGCAGCGTTACCAGCTTGTTCGGCTCTGCCCACGGTTAGTCTTTGCGCCAAATCTCGAAGCCACTGCGAGCTTGATCTACACCTGGATCATCGGCTTGCTCATTCTCGTCGGTGCTGAGCGCTTACTTTTACTCGTCCGCGCCTGCAGGATTTGAGGTTTGTACCCGTGGAATTGCGACTGCTGTCCGCAAGGTAAACTTGTGGGACCCGAATAGGCGAGGGTGTAGGCGACAGACAGTTGTCAGGCACCGTCATCGACGAAAAGGATGTTGATTCCTCATGGCTGCAGTCACGCTTGAATGTCAAGAACGCGAGAGCTTTGGCAAGGGTTCCGCCCGCCAACTCCGTCGCGAAGGCCGAGTCCCCGCTGTTGTGTACGGCAGTGAGCGCGAAGGTGTAAGCCACATCTCCGTGGATGCCCACGCTTTGATGATGGCCCTCAAGATTCCGCAAGTGATCCTCGAAGTCAGCATTGACGGCAAGACCGTGACCTGCGCGCCCCGTCAGGTGCAGCGCGATCCGGTTCGCCGCACCTTCGAGCACGTTGACCTGGTTGAACTGAGTGCCCGCGAAGTTCGCGAACGTATCGTCGTCGGTGAGGCTGTGGCCAAGGCAGAAACAGTCGCTACCGAGAACGAACTCGATCCCGTCGCCGTTGTCACCGCGACCCGCGAGCTACTGGACGAGGGTCTGGAGCCCGACGAGGCAATCGAGAAGGCCGTCGAGCAGGTCAAGGAGCAGATCGCCGCACAGGCTGCAGCCGCTGCTGCTGCCGCCGAGGCCGAAGCTGCGAAGGCTGCTGAAGCTGCCGCTGCGGAAGGTGAAGAAGGCGCAGCTCCTGCCGATTCAGCTGATGCTGGCGGCGACGAGGCTGCATCCGAAGACGAATCCTGAGCATGAGCAGCGACGCCTGGGTCGTCGCCGGTCTCGGGAATCCCGGAAAGAACTACGCCTCGACCCCGCACAACGTTGGGTATTTGGTGCTCGACGTTCTTGCCGAACGTATGGGCGGAACATTCTCGCGCCATGCACGGGCCAACGCCGAAGTCCTCAGTGGACGCTTGGTCGAACATCGGGTTGTCCTGGCGCGTTCTCGGGATTACATGAACACCTCGGGCGGACCCATCAAGGGTGTCCTCGACTACGACAAGGTCACCCCGGACCACCTGATCGTTATTCACGACGAGCTGGATCTTCCTCTGGGAACGATCAAAACCAAGCTCGGTGGCGGCGATAACGGTCACAACGGACTGAAGTCGATCCGGCAATCCCTGGGAACTGGCGACTACTACCGGGTGCGTTTAGGGATCGGTCGCGGAGCGGGATCGACTGATCCGGCCACCCATGTGCTTAAGCCATTTGCAGGTAAAGAGCGCACTGAAGTGGAGTTGACGGTACAACTGGCAGCGGACGTCGTGGAATCGCTCATCAGCGATGGACTCGATGTCACCCAGAACCGATTCCACGGGAGTTAACCCAATGGCTGCTGCAGAAGAGCTATCCGATCTTGCGCTTGCCACACATGCTGCCCAAGAGGCAGGTTCGCGAGTGCTGGACATTCGCCGCCAGTGGGGCCCCATCGTGTTGGAAGACGTTGAGTCTCGAAATGCACTCAAAGATGCCGGAGATGCCGCTGCGCACGAGCTTCTCGTTGAAATCCTCAGTGCCCACCGACCCAACGACGCGATCTTCAGTGAAGAAGCGATTGATGACCTTGCCCGGCTCACCGCGGATCGTGTGTGGATCATCGATCCAGTTGATGGCACGAGTGAATACGGCCGAGGCCAGAGCGACTGGGCAATCCAAGTCGCGCTCTGGGAACGTGCTGCATCGTCGCCTGAACAACTCACCGTCGGTGTGATCAACCTGGCTGCTCAGGACGAGTTGTTCACCTCAGCAGACCCCGAACCCATCCATCGCACCATCGACCCGGACTTGCCGATTCGCATCGTCATGTCCCGATCTCGTGGAGTGAAGTTCACGAAGGAGGCACTGGAACAGTTCTCAGCAGGTGTCGCCGATGCGGGACTTACTGAACATGGTGTCGAACTCATGCACGTTGGTGGGGTGGGTGCCAAAGTCGGTGAACTTCTGCTGGATCGTGCGGATCTCTATCTCCACACCAAGTCTTTCAACCAGTGGGATGTTGCCGCGCCACTGGCGGTAGCCCAACATCATGGACTGGTTGCGACTCGGATTGATGGCTCGCCGGTGCTGTTCAACCATGAGTCACCTACGATCGACGATCTCGTCGTGGCGGTCCCGGCGCTGGTTGACCACCTGCCTGCGCTTGGGCTGGATGAGCTCGACTCGTAGCCTTAGCGAGTGAGCGTTTCGGGACTGCTGCAGGTTGTCCGCACAGACCCCATCCTCGATGAAGCGATCACGCTCGCTACGGAAGATTCCCGCCAGCCCACCACGTTCGTCGGCCCACCTGCGCTGACCCCGCTGCTGACAACGCTGCTGGCGTCGCCGGAGTTCGGCAAGCGACAGGTACTGCTTGTTACGGCCACTTCGCGTGACGCGGAAGACCTCAGTGAGGAACTCACCGGACTCTTAGGTCAACACACTGTGGCGGAGTTCCCGGCATGGGAAACCCTTCCGCACGAGCGGCTCAGCCCCACCCACGACACCGTTGGCCGACGGCTATCGGTGCTGCGTCGGCTGCAGCATCCAGGGCCAGCCGGTGCCGCGGATGGTCCACTGCAGGTTGTCGTCGCCGGGGTACGAGCGTTGTTGGCGCCTTTCGTCGCCGGGCTAGGGGAGCGAGAATCGGTCGCTGTCAGTGTCGGTGACGAACGGGATATGGATGATCTCGTTCACCGGTTGATCGAGATTGGCTACGAACGCACCGACCTCGTGACCAAACGTGGTGAGCTGGCAGTCCGAGGCGGAATTGTGGATGTCTTCGCCCCCACCGACGACCATCCCACTCGACTGGAGTTCTTCGGCGACGAGATCGAACAGATTCGTCGTTTTTCCGTCGCTGACCAGCGTTCATTACCGGACGAGATTGACCGACTGTGGGCACCGTCGTGCCGTGAGCTGCTGCTCTCTGACGACGTTCGTTCTCGCGCGGCAGACCTGTTGGCCGAACACCCTGAACTTGCGGACGTGCTCGGCCCGATCAGCGAAGGCATCCATGTCGAAGGCATGGAAAGTCTGGCCCCAGTACTGGCAGACGGAATGTCCAATCTGCTCACTGAACTCGATGAGCACACGATTGTGTTGTTGGCTGAGCCGGAACGAATCCGGCGGCGAGCCGATGACCTACTTGCCACGAGCGAGGAGTTCCTGGCTGCTGGTTGGCAAGCTGCTGCGGACGGCGGAAAAACACCCATCGATGTCAGTGCAGCAGGATTCCTCACCCTTGACCAAGCGCGCGAGGTTGCCGACGATCGGCAGTTGGCATGGTGGACAGTTTCCGCCTTCGGAATGGACGCCGATGCGGATGAGACTGCTGATCCCACGGGTCGTCACGTCGGGATGGTTGCTGCGAATAGCTATCGGGGTGACCTGCCATCTGCGTTAGGTGATGTTGCGGGATACCTGCGAGTCGGCGGAGCAGCCGTCGTCCTCACCAAAGGTCACGGCTCAGCACAGCGACTGAGTGAACAACTGGCTGAACGAGAGTTGGCCGCCCGACTCGTGACCTCACTGGACGTCAAGCCTGCCACCCGGATCGCGACCGTGGCGACCAGTTCGTTGCGGCACGGTTTCGCCATCCCCGCAGACAACCTGATCGTGCTCACTGAAGCTGACATCTTCGGAACTCAACCCACCACAGTCACTAAACGATCGATGCCCTCACGTCGTCGGCGTGCGGTGGACCCCTTGCAACTGACTGCCGGTGATTACGTCGTCCATGAAGCTCACGGCGTCGGCCGCTTCGTCGAACTGACCAGCCGAGTCGTCCAGGGCTCGACCAGGGAATACCTGGTGGTGGAGTACGCGGCCAGCAAGCGCGGACAACCAGCCGACCGGCTCTATGTCCCGACTGATCAGTTGGATCAGGTCACCCGCTATGTCGGGGGAGAAGCGCCCAGTGTGCATCGCCTGGGTGGGGCCGACTGGGAAAAATCCAAGACCAAGGCTCGTCGCGCGGTCAAGCAGATTGCCGGTGAGCTGATCCGGCTCTACGCCGCACGACAACAGGCAAAGGGCCACGCTTTCGCTCCCGATTCACCGTGGCAGGCCGAACTCGAAGACGCCTTCCCGTTCGCGGAGACGCCTGATCAGTTGGCCACGATTGACGAGGTCAAGTCGGACATGGAGAAGTCCGTGCCGATGGATCGCATCGTGTGCGGCGATGTTGGTTACGGCAAGACGGAGATCGCGGTGCGCGCGGCATTCAAAGCTGTGCAAGACGGCAAGCAAGTCGCCGTACTTGTTCCCACGACCCTGCTCGTGCGCCAGCATCATCAGACGTTCAGCGAACGATTCGCGCCTTTCCCCGTCCGAGTGGAGGCATTGAGTCGATTCCAGACTGCCCGGCAAGCCGATGAAGTCCTAGCGGGTTTGGCCGATGGCTCCGTTGACGTCATCGTGGCAACGCATCGGTTGTTGTCTCCCTCCACCCAGTTCAAGGACTTGGGCCTGGTCATCGTGGACGAGGAACAACGATTTGGTGTGGAGCACAAGGAACACTTGAAGGCGCTACGAACCAACGTCGACATGCTCACCATGTCTGCCACTCCGATTCCGCGAACTCTGGAAATGGCTGTGACCGGCATTCGAGAGATGTCCACCATCGCCACCCCGCCCGAACAACGGTTGCCGGTCCTGACGTTCGTCGGGCCGTACGAGGCCAAGCAGGTCACGGCAGCGATCAAGCGAGAGCTTCTTCGTGACGGACAAGTGTTCTTCATTCACAACCGGGTAGACAGCATCGAGAGAGCCGCTGCCAAATTGGCCGAACTTGTGCCGGATGCGCGGATCGCCGTCGCCCACGGGCAGATGTCCGAGGGAACGCTGGAAACGGTCATCGACCAGTTTTGGCAGCGAGAAATCGATGTCTTGGTTTGTACGACGATCGTGGAAAACGGACTCGACATCACAAACGCCAACACGTTGATCGTGGACAGGGCAGACACCTTCGGGATTAGTCAGCTTCACCAACTTCGTGGCCGAGTCGGGCGAGGACGAGATCGCGCCTACGCCTACTTCTTCTATCCGCCCGAGAAGCCGCTGACCGAAACCGCGCACGACCGACTGACGACCATCGCCACCAATACTGATCTGGGTGCAGGCATGGCCGTTGCGATGAAAGACCTTGAGATTCGTGGTGCCGGAAATCTGTTGGGCGGCGAACAGTCCGGACATATCGCCGATGTGGGCTTCGACCTCTATGTCCGATTGGTCGGAGAAGCCCTTGCTGAGTTCAAGGGCGAGGAGTCGGACGAACCCGCCGATGTCACCATCGAACTGGCCATCGATGCCCACATCCCCACTGGTTGGATCCCACACGAACGCCTCCGGTTGGAGGCATATCGCCGGTTCGCTGCTGCCACTGACGAAGCGGGACTACAAGAAGTCCTCGATGAACTCGTTGATCGATACGGTGCCTTGCCTGAGCCAGTTCAACTGCTGGTTGAGGTTGCTCGACTACGGATGAAGGCCCGACAACTCGGGATCACCGAGATCATCACAGCAGGTACGCGTATCCGGTTCTCGCCCATGCAGCTTGCTGAGTCACGCGGTATGCGATTGACGCGTTTGTACCCCGGATCAATGGCAAAAGCAGCAAGTCGAGTGGTGCTTGTCCCCGCTCCAATGACGGCGAAGGTGGGGGGTAAGCCGTTGACCAATATCCCGCTCCTACAGTGGATCAACGAGTTTCTCGACGCCATGTTTGCGTGAGGTTCTCAGGACTTGCCACCACGGGAGTTACCATTGCCGAGCTGCCAAATGGCAGCAGCGGTCGGTCCTCGCGGCGGCACACACGTAGAAGCGAAGAAGAGGTCTCCTGGTGTTCACCACTCGTCGCCGCAGCATTGCGGCTGCTGGCTTGCTCACAGTTGCATTGGCACTGACTGCTTGCGGGCCTGATCAGGCCGGTTCCGCTGCCACCGTCGGCAGCACCACGATCAGTGATACTCAGCTCAACGACCAGGCCGTTGCGGTGATGGATGCCCTCAACCTGACGCCCAGCGCCCAGATCAACTCCGTTCTCCTGCAGCGCATCGTGACCGGCGAGATCGTCAACCAAATGGCTGCCAAGAACGGCGTCACTGTCACTGAGGGAGACATCGACCGCTTCCTGGAAGAGCAGTACAAGAAGACCACCGGCGGCAAGGCAGCTCTGGAACAACAGCTCCTGCAGAGTGGTTTGACGGCTGACCAAATCCGTCCTGCTGCCAAGACCTCACTTCAAGTTGAGGCGTTGGGCAAGAAGCTGGCACCAGGCAAGTCAGCCGCCGATCAGCAGAAGGCTGTCGCCGAGGCTGCTGTTGCCTTCGCTAAAGAACAGGGCGTCTCCATCAATCCTCGTTACGGCACCTGGGATCCCTCATCGCTATCGATCACCGGTTCCGGTGGCAACGATCTGACCACCTCCATCCAGGGTGGCGGCGTGAGTGGCCTACTGGGCGACAACGGAGCGGGCAACAGCACCGGTCAGTAATGACCAGCCAGCATCCATCGAGCCAACAACCTGGTGTGCCGGGTAGTCGAGTCATTGAACTCGTCGCCCTGATGGATCGACTCCGCTCACCAGGGGGTTGCCCGTGGGATGCAGAGCAGACCCATGAGTCGCTGGTCGAGTACTTGGTGGAAGAGACCTACGAGACGGTTGACGCTATCGATGCGAATGATCGTGACGCTTTGCGTGAAGAGCTCGGAGATGTGCTGCTGCAAGTCGTGTTCCACGCGCGGATTGCCGCAGAGTCTGTCGACGATCCGTGGACGATTGACGATGTGGCAGACGGCATCATCAACAAGCTGATCGAACGGCATCCGCATGTATTTGGTGACGATCGAACCACCGATCTCGATCAGTTGGAATCTGACTGGTTCGCTCGTAAGCGCAAGCAGAAAGGTCGAACCTCGGCGGTTGACGGGGTTCCTCAGTCGATGCCGTCCGTGGCGTTGGCGCACAAGTTGATGACTCGTGCCCAGCACGCGCAGGTGGACGTTTCCGCTGCCGGGCAGGCCGCCAGACAGTTCGTTGATGATGCCGTTACTCAGGGGATTGACCCAGGCGAACTCATGCTGGCGGTGATCGAACATCAGCACCATGCCGGTGGCGACGCCGACCGTGATCTGCGCACCCAGGTCTTTGCGTATCGGGAAGCAATCATCGGCGCCGAGACCACTCAGCCAGAAGCCCGTGCCGACGCGGAATAGCCCGAGTACCAGGCGAACCAAGCGCGCCGCGGTCCAGCGGGTGTGAAGCGACAAAGTAGGGTGGCGGAACATTCGCGTCGAAAGGGAAGCTGCATGTCCACGATCGAACTTGTCATCGCCCGAGAGATCTTGGATTCGCGCGGAAACCCAACAGTTGAAGTAGAAGTTGCGCTCGATGATGGCGTGGTGAGCCGAGCGGCTGTTCCTTCTGGCGCATCTACTGGTGCATTCGAAGCAGTCGAACTGCGCGATGGCGACGAGCGCTACGGCGGCAAAGGCGTGCGCAAGGCATGCGAAGCAGTAGAAGAAGTCATTGCCAGCGAGATCAGCGGCCTCGATGCCACCGACCAACGCCTGATCGACCAGACCATGATCGACCTCGACGGAACCCCAAATAAAGCTCGACTGGGTGCGAACGCCATCCTCGGAGTTTCGCTGGCTGTGGCCAAGGCCGCTGCCGCATCCGCTGGTCTGCCGCTGTTCCGTTACCTCGGCGGTCCCAATGCGCATCTATTGCCCGTACCGATGATGAACATTCTCAACGGCGGTGCCCATGCCGATAGCGATGTGGACATCCAGGAGTTCATGATCGCCCCAATTGGTGCGGCCACTTTCGATGAGGCATTGCGTCAAGGCACGGAGGTCTACCACTCTCTGAAGTCAGTTCTGAAGAGTGACGGATTACAGACCGGTCTGGGTGATGAAGGTGGATTCGCGCCCAACCTGCCGAGCAATCGGACTGCTCTTGACCTGATTTCCAAGGCAATCGAACAAGTCGGTCTCACTGTGGGAACTGATGTGGCCCTTGCCCTCGATGTCGCGGCTTCGGAGTTTTACCAAGACGGCTCGTACACGTTTGAAGGTGCTAACCGTTCTGCGGAATGGATGAGCGCCTACTACGACACATTGGTCGCCGACTACCCCCTCGTCAGCATCGAAGATCCGTTGAACGAAGACGACTGGGACGGCTGGGTCACACTGACCGAACAGGTCGGAGAACGAGTGCAACTTGTCGGTGATGACCTGTTCGTGACCAATCCCGAGCGTCTGGCAAAGGGCATTGAATTGGGTGCAGGTAATGCTCTGCTGGTCAAGGTCAATCAGATCGGTTCGTTGACCGAGACCTTGGATGCCGTTGAGTTGGCTCACCGCAGTGGTTACACCTGCATGATGAGCCACCGCTCCGGAGAAACCGAAGACACCACAATCGCGGATCTGGCTGTGGCCGTGGACTGCGGACAGATCAAGACGGGTGCGCCTGCTCGATCTGAACGCGTTGCCAAGTACAACCAACTGCTGCGCATCGCCGACGAACTTGATGATGCAGCGCGTTACTCCGGCGCGTCGGCCTTCCCAAGATTGCGAGTCTGAGCGACCCTAGTTCGATGCGGGGGTTCATTACTGGCGAGGAAGGCGCGCGACGGTCGTTCGTTTCCGGCCGAGTTGCGCTGCTCATTGTGGTGGGCTTGACCATCACAATGATGCTGGCTATGCCGCTGCGCGAGTACCTCAAACAGAAGTCTGAGATCAACTCGTTGAGCAAGTCTGTGGACCAACAGCGCAGCGATGTTTCCTCCTTGCAGCAGCAGGCCGAAATGTGGAAGACCCCGGAATACATTCGTGAGCAAGCCCGCCAACGGTTGAACTACATGTTCCCCGGCGAAGTCGGCTACATCGTCGTCCGCCCGGGTGATAGCCCGAACGTCTTGTCGCAAGCGCAAGTTCCTACCGATACTCCGGTCGGACCCTGGTACCAGCGCCTCTACAACTCCTTATCTGCCGCTGATCAACAGCCCGCAACTCAGTGATGAGCAACGATTCCCGCGATGTCACTGAACTCGATCTGCAGCGACTTCACAGTCAGCTTGGTCGGCCAGTGCGTGATGTGCGAG
Source organism: Candidatus Nanopelagicales bacterium (assembly GCA_039812085.1). Lineage (GTDB taxonomy): Bacteria > Actinomycetota > Actinomycetes > S36-B12 > UBA10799 > JBDHZU01. The sequence continues at coordinate 15,139 of JBDHZU010000018.1, forward strand.
CAATCGCTGCCCGGTGCACCGATGGATGGCCGGCCGTCGTAGAGACCTCCCCGCGTTTAGCTGACGGAACGCCGTTCCCGACTTTCTGGTACTCCACCTGCCGAGTTTTGAATGCCGCCCTATCCACTTTGGAAGCGGAAGGGCTCATGCGGGATATGCAGGATCGGCTCGCTACCGACCCTGACTTGGCGCAGCAATATGCGGCTGCGCACGAGCAGTACTTGGCTGCCCGCGATGAAGTAGAGCCAGTTGAACAGATCGCCGGATTCTCCGCTGGTGGGATGCCCGTACGAGTCAAATGTCTGCATGCTTTGGTGGCACACGCCCTTGGTGCAGGTCCAGGTGTCAACCCGTTTGGTGACGAGGCGCTTGCTGAACTGGCTCGTCGTGGAAGCTGGCCGCACCCCGGCCCATGCGTGACCCAGGAATAGGGCAGGATCGGCCCATGCGCATCGCTGGGATCGACTGTGGAACAAACTCCATCCGGTTGTTGATCGCAGATGTCGTGGACGGCACTTTGACCGATGTCGTGCGCGAGATGCGCATCGTTCGGCTGGGTGAAGGAGTCGACGCGACAGGTGAGTTTTCGGCCGCGGCGCTGCAGCGAACATTGGCTGCCTGTGATGAATATGCCGATCTGATCGCTACTCATCGGGCAGCCACCGTTCGGTTCGTTGCCACCTCTGCTTCTCGAGATGTGTCCAACCGAGCTGCTTTTGTCGATGGGGTGGTTGCCCGACTTGGAGTTGAACCTCAGGTCATCTCTGGTGAGACCGAGGCGTTGTTGTCCTTCACCGGCGCCTTGCGTTCCCTACCCGAGTCGGCGTGGGAGGCCCCTGCGTTGGTTGTTGATATTGGGGGCGGATCGACCGAGTTTGTCCTCGGGGATCTCACCCATGGGGTGCAGGCATCCCGCAGCGTGGATATCGGGTGCGTTCGGATGACCGAACGTCGCCTGCGTAGTGATCCCCCCACGCAGGCAGAGATTCAGGCCGCCACTGCCGACATTGATGAAGCGATTGCCCTTGCTGGACAGACGGTCGATCTATCGGCAGCCCGAAGTTTGATCGGCTTGGCTGGATCAGTGACTACGGTCAGTGCCCTGGCTCACGGCCTGACCCAGTACGACTCGGAACTCATTCACGGTTCCGTGTTGTCTGCTGAGCACGTGCATCGAGTGGCTGAGGAATTGTTGAGTGCACCGCGTTCCGAACGGGCTGCTTCCCCTGTCATGCATCCGGGTCGCGTCGACGTCATCGGTGGTGGCGCACTTGTACTGGATCGCATCGTGGCCGCTGTTCCCGAAATTACCGAGGTGATCGTCAGCGAACACGACATTTTGGATGGGATCGCCTGGGCTGCAGCGGGTGAAATCGACCTCGATTGACGCCTAGAGTCGGCGCATGAGTCGATTCGCCGTCACCGTCGTTGGTCATGACCGCCCCGGCATCGTTGCCGATGTCACTGGTGCATTGGCCGAACACGGTGGCAATATCGAAGACTCATCCATGACTTTGCTTCGTGGGCACTTTGCCTGGACATTGATCGTGGACATTCCCGACGCGACGGCAGCCGACCTGGACCAGACCCTCGCCAATGTGAATGCGGATCGACTCAAGGTCGCCGTGATTGAACTGGCGGATGAAGACGATGCCGATGAGCAAGCTGCCGACTATTGGTTGACCGTTCACGGGGCTGATCGTCCGGGAATCGTGTCCGCAGTGACCCGTGTTGTGGCCGAGGTGGGTGGCAACCTGACAAACCTCACCACTCGACTTGCGGGGGGTATGTACGTCGTCGGTGCCGACGTCGACTTCCCCACGGGGGTCAATGTGCAGCAGGTAACAGAACAACTGACCACGACTGCGACCGAGCTGGGTGTGGTGGCAGCACTGCGTCCAGCAGATAGCGACGTGCTGTGAACGAGCACCCCGTCGGTACGCCAGTTCCAGTCCCGGACCTGCCGCCGGGCAGAGTCCTGGCGGAGGTTCTTGCCCCAGACCCGATCCTGTCGGCGGCATGCAAAACGGTCGACCCCACGGATCCCGCCATCGCGCAACTGTGTGCTGACTTGTTGGCGACGATGGATGTCGCCCCCGGTTGTGTGGGGTTGGCGGCCAATCAGATTGGAGTGGATGCGCGCGCGTTCAGCCTTGACGTGCGGGAGCACCCCAAGACTCGGACCTGTCACGGACGATTCGTCCTGCTCAATGCCGAGGTGCTTGAGGCCAGCAGAAACGAGAAAGCGCGCGAGGGCTGCATGTCAGTGCCGGACTTCACCGGCGACGTCAAGCGGGCTACGCGACTGACCGTCAAAGGCGTACTTCCGGTGACAGGCGAGGAGATCGTGATTCGTACCGACGCTTTTGAGGCCCGCGCTTTGCAGCACGAAATCGATCACACCAACGGTTTCCTATTCTTAGACCGTGTGGCTGGTGCCCACGCAATCCATGTGCGCAAGACGTATCTGTAGCAGGCACGTGTGTCTGACTGCTTCGCGTAGTCAACAATGAACACCAGCATCACCAGCCCAGGTGGCGGAATTGGCAGACGCGCTCGGCTTAAACCCGAGTGACTTCGGTCGTACGGGTTCAAGTCCCGTCCTGGGCACGTAAGTCGCAAACTTTCACCCGGTTCGGGGGTGGGTGTCACGAAGATTCCCCCGTAAAGTTGATGTTTCCGGGGGAGGTGTATCTGCTGTGTCATCCGAACGTGACCAGTACCGCGACGCGTTGTTGCGGGAACTCAGCAATGGCCCAGTCGTCAACAGTGACGAGCTGCCCCCTTTTGCCGACGGTTCACGACCGATCAGCGTTGCCTTTGCCGACGAGTCCGTTACTGATGTGTTGGACCAGGTATTACTCACCCACGGCTCCAATGTTCACCTGGCAATTGCTCCCACGGATTACCGATCCGGTCAGTTGCACGTCCTCACCTTGACCGATGGTCGCCACGAAGATCACGACACTGACTCCTGCTACTGCATTGATGCGCACATGACCTGCGGAATGTTGGTGGCCTGGGTGTCGGAACTGCACGACTCTGATCGTCGATTGGGTTTCCGTTGGTCAATCCCGCAGCCTGCATTGGCTGCAGCGGTCGGCCCGGCGGTGGTTGATCTGCGCGATGACGCGCACCGCACGTTCGATTTGCTGCGCACTGTCACGGTTGTGTGATTCGGCGAGGAAATCGCGTTAGTCAGACCTTCGTCAAGGTTGGTCTTGGGGAGTCGTCCAGATGAGATTCCTTAGCTAAGCTAGGGATACATATCGATTCACCTGGGCATCCTCTGATCAGCAAGCACCTTGTGGGCCCAGGACGACGAGCAAATCGCACGTCGAATCGGTGCCACGACCGACGAAGGAGCCAGCCGTGGAATCTCGTAACCCTGTTATTCGCCGTGCGGAAGAGCAGTACGCACAAGAAGGTCCCGGATTCGCCTCCATCAACGTTCCTGGTGCACAGCAGCAGGCCACCCAGCCCGGTCAGCAGCCCCCGAACTTCCCGCCGCCCGCCAGCGCCAACACCATGGCCGCAGGTGCCGCCGCCGCAAGTGCAGACCAACTGAAGGACATGTACAACCAGCCGTCTGTGGCTGGTGCCGACGGTCCCGCAATGACCATGTCGGACGTCATCGTCAAGACCGGCATCAACTTCGCCGTGCTTGTTCCGTTTGCCGTCATCGGATGGGCAACCGCAGAATCCATCCCGTGGCTGTGGATGCTGGCCATGTTCGCCGGCCTTGGTTTGGGCTTGGTGAATAGCTTCAAGAAGCAGGTCAGCCCAGTCTTAGTTTTGGCCTACGCCGCCGTTGAAGGACTCTTCCTGGGCGGCATCAGCAAGTGGTACCAAGCCTTTGGTGAGGCCAACGGCTACGGCAATCTCGTGGCGACAGCCGTGGTGGCAACCTTCGTTGTCTTCGCCGTCATGCTGTTCCTCTACCAACGGCAAATCATCAAGGTCAACCAGAAGTTCATGAAGATCTTCATGGTCGCCCTGATCTCCTACCTGGCGTTCTCCGTCATCTCTGTGATCGCTGGATTGTTCTTCCACGTCGGTCAAACCGGTGGCGCAACATTTGGCTTCTTCGGTGCGGGCTGGATGGGCATCGCCTTCTCCGCAATCGCCGTGATCCTGGCGTCGTTCTCACTCGTGGTGGACTTCGAGGCAATCAACCAAGGCATCCAGTATGGAGTCCCGGAACGGGAGTCATGGCGGATGGCCTTTGGTCTGCTCGTCACGCTCATCTGGCTCTACCTGGAGCTGCTGCGCTTGCTCGCGTTAATAGCTGCAAACTCCCGCAACTAACACCGAGATTTGCCACTGTGCCTTGAGGCTGAGGTGGCTGTCAGGATGTGAGCATGGGTAGTCCGGCTGTTGAGGTAGCCCCGGGGATTTATCGGATCCCCACTGTGGGCGACTTCGTCAACACCGTCATGTTCGTCGAAGATGACGGTTCGGTCACGCTTGTCGATTGCGGCTATAAGAACGCGCCTAAACGAATCGTGCGCGGTCTGGAATCCATCGGAAAACATCCCAAGGATGTCCAGCGAATAGTGCTCACCCATGCGCACAACGACCATGCAGGCGGCGCGGCAGAAATGGTGGAGACCACTGAACTGACTGGTGTGCAGGCGCACGAGCAGGACGCCGACTTCATCGAGTCAGGTCAGGGATCGCCGACGGATGGCTCCACCCTGGTTGGTCGGATCATGTTGCGGACGTCGTTCGGCGGCTTCGCCCCAGTTCCTGTGGAGCTACGTCTGAACGATGGCGACGAACTTCCTATCGCTGGCGGTGTGACGATTCATCACACTCCCGGGCATACGCCTGGACATATTTCGTTGCTGCACCGCGCCACCGGCAGTCTGGTTACCGGTGACGCGATTTGGAATATGCGCGGACGTAGTTGGCCGGTCAGTGCGTTCTGTTCTGACCACAAACTCAACCGAACCTCAGCTCACGTCCTCGGGGAACTTGAGTACGACAACGCCGTGTTTACCCACGGGCCGCACATCGCAGGAAGTGGCCGGGAGGCGATCCGCTCCTTCTTACAGAAGAAGGGGTACTGATGACTCGGGAGAATCAGGCGCGCCGAATTGCGACTGCTGCTGCGTATGGCGGCGGTGGATTGGTGGGCGTTGGTGCGGCTGTCGGTGGACTGCTGGTGGCCGAGGGATTCCTGGCGCGTAAGACCATCGGGATTCGTCGTGAGTCAGCCCCCTACGCCGACGGCTACTACGGTCCAAAGCGCCGAGGGACTTCGCTTCGTTTCGTGATGATGGGCGATTCGTCAGCAGCGGGTCTTGGTGCGAATGGCCCACTGGAGACTCCTGGTGCATTGATCGCGCAAGGTCTGGTGGACGCGGCAGATCGCCCGGTTCGGTATGTCAGTGTGGCGACAGTCGGGGCGCGGAGCGAACACCTTCCCGGGCAAATCCAACGAGCGCTGATCCTGCGGCCCCATGTAGCCGTGGTGATGATCGGCGGAAACGACGTGACCCACCTGGTTCGGCCGCAGAAGGCAGTGCGCTTCCTCGAAGAGGGGATTCGAGAACTGGTCGAGGCAGGGACTGCCGTGGTGGTGGGAACCTGTCCAGACATCGGAACGATTCGCCCGGTTCGACAACCGTTGCGTTGGTTGGCTCGTCGCTTGTCTCGTCAGCTTGCCGCCGCGCAGACGATTGCCGTGATTGATGCGGGCGGTCGAAGTGTGTCGCTGGGCAGCATCCTCGGGCCAGAGTTTGATGCCAACCCACAGGACATGTTTGCGGCGGACCGGTTCCACCCATCATCGGCGGGCTACGCCAAAGCGGCAGAAGCCCTGCTGCCGTCGGTATTGGACTCGATTGGTCTAGCACCTGCAGCAGAAGAGGAATTGGATCCACAACGAGGAGACGAGTTCTTGCCAGTCGCGGAAGGTGCGGTGTCGGCGGCAGAAGCCGAAGGCGTCGAGGTCATCGGTGCAGTCGGCGGCGATACCGCTCATCGAGGTCGTTGGGTGCAGTTGCGGCACCGTGTTCGTCATCCACTACGCAAGCCCGAGCCCCCGGCACCGCTGTCTGCCGACATTCCGTGGGCGGATGATCCCGAGCCTGGGCCGCCCCGTAATTTGCCGATGTTGCGCGACCCGTTTGCAAAACGATGACGATGACAGAACTCAACGAGTCGACGGCAGAGTTCATTGCCGAGTTAGCACGAACGGCTGATCGGTTGGAGTCGTTGCCCATCCAACGTCTTGAGCGCCCGGATGAGCAGGGGGTGACACCGGCAGAACGGGTCCGAACTCTTTGCCAGTCTTGGGCCAGAGTGAACGGAGACACTGCACCGGTGCCTGAGTTGGCTGCGAGCGCGAGTGGCGCGATGTTGCGAGTGATCGGTGCCGAGCTGGCTGAACAGTTTCCTGCTGCTACTCGAGACGATCAGCGGAAGTGGACTCAGCAGGTTCGTGAATTACGGGATTTCCTGTACCTGGGCTGAGACGTCCGGTGGATGTGGAGACGGTAAGGAATGGCGCCACCGTCACTCGTTAGTGGAAGAGCCCCTCGACGTCGAGCGATAAATCAGTGACGATAAAAGTCATTGTTTGCGGGGTTTCGGGGGAATCGGTTCAATGTCGCGCATCGTTTCGCGGATTGTCGTGCTGGTTAGCGCCGTTTGTGCGTTAGCCATCGCGGTCACAGCTGCGCCCGTTCACGCGGAAGAAACCGGTTCATTGCACGGTGAGGTCACCTCTCCGGTCACAGCAGTCACCACTATCCACGCACAGTTGGTGGACGGCGATACTCAAGTCAGCGCCACTGTGCTTAATGGCTCGGGTGAGTGGACGCTTCCTGATTTGCCGTATGGAACCTGGCGTTTATGGGCAAGTTCGGCTGATCCCACGATTGCTTCGCAATGGTTTAGTAACGCAAGCACTGCTGGTGCTGCCCGCCTCATCGACATCAATTCGAATTCGGATGATGTGGGAGGGTTCTCATTTACGTTGCGTCGCGGTGGTGAAATCCAAGGCAAAGTCACCGGGCCGAGTGGTAATTCGTTACTACCAGCCGCCCAAATTGATGCCATCGCAATATTTTCTGATGACTCAGAAGTCACGCGAGTCCGAGTGGCCCCTGACGGCAGTTACCACCTGGTGGGATTGCCCGTCGGCTACTACACCGTGCAGTTCATCGATTCTGCTGGCATCTACCACGCAATGTTTTGGCCATCGAACGACGCCACTGCAGATGTGAAGCGGGTTTATGTCACCGCTGACGAAGGTGGAAGCCAGCTAGACACTGTTGCCTTGTCCGGCCCGACTCCGACCACTTCACCAACCCCGACGCCTAAGCCCACACCGACTCCCACGGTTAAGCCGAAACCGGTCACGGTCACCAAGACTGGTCAGTCCGTCTCTGGCGTTCCCAGCAGCGTCAAGCGAAAGAAGTCCAAGGCGCTACCAGTCAAGACCCGACAAGGCCAGAAGTTGGTATGGAAGTCCACTACTCCGAAGATCTGCAAGATTTCCAAGGGCAAGGTCGTCGCCAAGAAGAAGAAAGGCACCTGCAAGCTCACCGCAGTTGCCGCTGGAACCACTCGACTCAAGCCCTATTCGGCGAAATTCGCCATCAAGGTCAAGTAGTTCTACAGCGCAGGTAAGGCAATCCCAGTATTTGCGTGGCAGTCGTAGCCATTCGGGACTTTGTAGAGGTACTGCTGGTGATGTTCCTCAGCTGCGTAGAACGGTAGGCCTTCAGCGGGGACGATCTGGGTGGTGATCGGATCGAAGCCACGGCTTTCCAGAACCTCGCCGTAGATCTGGGCGGAGCGTTCGACCAGATCGCGCTGGGCGTCGGTGGTCCAGAAGACGGCTGAGCGGTACTGGGTACCGATGTCGTTCCCTTGGCGATACAGGGTCGTCGGATCGTGGTTTTCCCAGAACACTCGCAGGATGTCTTCGGTGCTGACTTGCGAGGGTTCGTAGGCCACCATCACGGTTTCGGTGTGACCCGTCCGGGCGGTGCAAGTTTCCTCGTACGTGGGGTACGGAGTGAAACCACCCTGGTAGCCCACTGCTGTACCCACAACACCGTCGGTTTGCCAGAACTTGCGTTCCGCACCCCAGAAGCAGCCCATCGCGACATAGATGACCTCGGTTGTGTTCGACCACGGTCCCAACAAAGGGGTCTTGAACACCGCATGGGTACTCGGGACTGAGTAGGCGTAGTGGTCGCGGCCCGCGAGTGCATCGTCGGGTTGCACCATCGACTGCTTCGTCTGACCGAAAGACCACATACGACCAGCCTGACGCTTTCCCACGCAGATGCCAAGCCCGTGGACGGCCTGTTCGCCCTCGGCGTGGTCGAATAGCGACTTGTGAGCTCCTCGTCTGCCGATGCCGCTACCGCGAGCACGCGATTGAAGTCGGCATTACGACGAACCCCGTTCTTGGCCGGGCTTCCACCAGAAGTCGCGGTGCTGTCGGCCATCGCCTTCTGTGTGGCATTGGGTTTCGGCATCGTCGTTCCTGCACTGCCAGTCTTTGCCAAGAGCTTCGGCGTCTCGGCGTTCCTGGCTGCAGCCGTGATCAGCGTCTTCGCCCTTATGCGATTG
>JBDHZU010000019.1:0-23641 GCA_039812085.1 Candidatus Nanopelagicales bacterium
CCCGGCTGCCTCAGCAGCGGGACCTTCGTGAGTTGAGTTATTGAGAAGCGATCAGGCGCAAGCCCAGGGGCTCCAACCGCGCTTCTTCCAGGTCTTCCACATGACGTAGTCCTGTGCCCAAGCCGGAGCCTTGTTGGCCTGGCGACCGAACTTGCGGCCACCGTTGGACTTCCAGGTGCTGGAGTTGAACTGGTAGGCACCGTAGTAACCGTTGCCAGTGTTGATCCGGTAGTTACCACCAGACTCGCACTTACGAACGGAACGTGCCTTGCGGCTCTTGGCAAACTTCTTTGCCTTGGCGATCTCGCGGACCGTCTTCTTGCTCAGGTGGTAGCGCTTGATGCTTCGCTCCGAAACCGGCAACGGGTAGACGCCGTACTTCTTCTTCAAGATCTGCTTACGCGTCATCTTCTTGGCCGGCTTGGGCTTCGGCTTGGCGGTCGGCTTGACCGGGGTGGTCCGAGGCTTAGCGGTCTGAGTCGGAATCGACGTTGCCGTAGGAGCAGGCGTGGTCGGTGCCGAGGTCGGAGTTGCGCTCGTCGGTTCCGGCGTAGGTGTTGTCGGTGCCGGAGTTGGTGTTGCCGAAGTTGGTGCCGGAGTCGGGGTATCGCTTGGCGTTTCCGCAGCCTGCGAAGCAGCTGCCGACATTCCAACGATTCCACCTGCGAGTACTGAAGCTGCCGTTACAGACACGACGGCATGCGAAAGAGAACGTGCCATGAGAGGGAGTCATCTCCACTAGACCAAGTGGGGTGCGCGTACCAATGTCCGGTGATCGATTCGTGATCTAACCGGGACTTGCACAGTCCCACCGTGAGCATGTTGGGGGTCATCGCCGGGGAGCGTTCCTGTCACGCTGCCGACTCGCCGTCGCCTCTGGCGGTTGATCCCCGGAGCGCCTTTGCTTCGGTTGCCTAGAGGTCCAACAAGTAGTTGCACTTACGTGGTGCCCGTCCACCGTAGGCACTAAAACCTGACTTCTGCACGGTTCACCCGGGTGGCTGAGAAGCACATCACAACGCGAAAACCCTTATGGATGAAGGGTTTCTACGCTGCGTTGTCAATCGATTACGCAGAATGGTCAGCGCGGTTTAGGCGCACGACCAAGGGCCCCATCCGCGCTTCTTCCACGTCTTCCACATGACGTAGTCCTGCGCCCAACGAGGTGCCTTATCTGCCTGGCGTCCGAACCGTCGACCGCCATTGCCCTTCCAGGTGCCAGAGTCGAATTGCCAGGCGCCGTGGTACGCACCATCAACCAGCTTGTAGTTGTGGTTCGACTCGCAACGACGCACGGCACGAGCCTTGCGAGTGTTCGCAAAAGCCTGAGCTTGCTTGATGTTCTTCAGTTCCTTGTTCGACAGGTGGTACCGCTTGATGGTCTTCTCTGAGACCGGCAGCGGGTAGATGCCGTACTTGGCCTTCAGTTGCTGCGCTTTGGTCAGCTTGGTCGTCGCAGCGGTCTTGGTGGTGACACCAGTAGTCGACTGGGGAGTTTCGGCAATCGCCGGCGAATCAATCGCGGCAACGCCAACGAGTCCAACTGCCGTCACAGCGATAGCCGCCGTGGACATAAGGGCACGCGAAAAGTAACGAGACATGATTGTTGAATCAGCTCCGAGAATCGTGGGGCGAAGACGACGTCAGTTACGACGTGATCAGCTCCGTTGCTGCGGCCGAGAAGGCCTTCCGCCACCGTGAACATTGGTGCGCCAACGTTGGGCGCTATTTCCACCGTAAACACAGCAGGTTTGGGGTTTTCAACCCCTTCTCACGGCGCTGAGTCCGAGATCACATTAGTGATCAACGGACTCAGCGACCGGTAAGTGAGGATCAGGCGCAGGCCCAGGGAGCCCAGCCAGAGGCCTGGTAGGTCTTCCACATGATGTAGTCCTGTGCCCACTTGGGAGCCTGGTTAGCGGTCTCGCTGAACTCGCCGCCACCGTTGGCTTGCCACGTCGGACGATCGAACTGGTACGCGCCGTAGTAACCGTTGCCGGTATTGATGGAGTAGTCACCGCCGGACTCGCACATACGCACGGATTCGGCCTTACTGCTCTGGGCAAACTCCTTGGCGGTGGCGATGTCCTTCAGTTGCTCATTGGTGAGCTTGTACTGCTTGATGGCAGCTTCACTTACCGGCAGGACAGCCATGCCGTACTTAGCTTGGTTGGACGCCTTCTGCGCGGGCGTCGGGGTGGCAGTCGCCGACTGCGATGCAGACGCAGTGGACTCAGCAGCACTTGCGGTGTCATTGCTCGTCGCCGTCACCGCAGCAAAAGCCACGCCAGACAGTAGGACGAAGCCACCAAGGCCTGCAGCAACTCGTTTGCGAGTCAGGTACTTCTTGGGTAGTTCGTTGTCGTCAGTCGACTCGGTGTCGGCTGGCTTAGTCATGGTTGTGGTCATGACGAAATCACCTTCACATTGATCGGTATCGCTTGCGGTAGCAACCGTTGGTGTCAGAGGTCTGACGATCGGTCGCTCACCTTTGCTCTACCCGTCACGCGACAAGTGCTTCCCGACGATTCGGACATACCCGACGTGGGCAGGCTCACAGTTGGTAGGCGGTCCACCCAGAAGTATCGAATCCGGGGTTGTCACGCCACCGAGTGAATGCGTCGGAGTCGGTAGGCAGCGTCAACGGCACGGCGAGGTCGGCTCGACGTCCACCAACCAACTTCTGTTGGTTCATCCACCAGCTCGGATCTCCCAGAGTGGCAATGCGCGTGGAAACCACCTCGGGTTGATCGATTGATGCCACGACGGGTGGTTCATCGGAGTCGACTGGGTTTATGGAGAACACCCCGCTAGACCCTTGGCATCCGTCATCGACAGGGTTGGCGGTGACGGTGTAAAGCTGGTTCGTCTTAGCCGTTGCGTACCAGAACGTCATGGTGTTCTCGGGGTACTGGTGAGCGAACAGTCCACCCGCATCTTGCAAGTGGCTGCCGTATTGACCAGTCCAGTGACTAGGAACAGCAAGTAGGTCCGCCCGCTTCGCAGACAGAACACCAGCGGCCTCGGGGTAACGCACGTCTTCACACAACAGCATTCCGATTCGGCCGATGTCGGTGTCGAACACCGCAAGGTCGTCCCCAGCGGTGGCCCAACTGGCTGTTTCTGGATCGAGGTGTGTCTGCCGATACGAACCGACGAGTTGCCCATCTGGCGCAATGAGTACCGCGGTATGGAACAAGTTGTCGCCATCGCGCTCAACGTGACTTCCCACCACGTACCGCTGAGTTCGACCAGCAATATCAGTCAGTACCTGAGCGGTGCGACCTAGCGCCGACTCTGCCGTTGCCGCGATCGCTGCATCATCGGCAGCTAGTCCAGAAATGCTGAAGGCCGGGAGTACGACTAGACCTGGACCATCGGCATTGTTGCCGTTCAACAACTGTTCGACTTGTTCTTCCAGGAGACCGATATTGCCGTCGGTATCGCCCGGCTCCACTCGGTATTGCAGCGCACTGACGGTGATGTCGTGTGACTGCTTGGAGGCCAAACCATCCGTAGGAGAACGGAAGAAGGCGAACAGTCCATAGAGCTCTGGTCGACGACGTTCTAGTGACGTCTTTTGGTCATTCTCGAACAGTGCAGGGTCCAGCTCGGCATAAAGCACAGTGCCGGGATTTGCAGCAGTAGTTGCTTCCGTGGTTGCTGGCGCGTGGGCGATCCGTTCCCCATCGGCCTGCCAAATGGATGCACATCCGCCATAAGTGACCGTGACTCCAGTAGTGGGATTCGACTCAGCGTTGTTGCGATCAGCCGCCACCATGGCAAGTCCGTTGAATGTGCTGAGTTGGGCAACAGCAGCGATCGTCGAATGGTTGCCTTTGGCTTCAGTCGTTAGTTCAGGCAGCACTCGATCAGAGCTGCAGATGTAGGCGATGATGTCAGCACCTTTGACCGCTGAGATTCGACCCGGCTCCCAGTAGGTGTCGTCGTAACAAATGATCATGCAGATCTTGCCGAGTTCGGTATCGAAGACCGGGTAGCCGGTATTACCTGGGACGAACCAGTTGATGTCCGACGGATTGAGTCCGTTCTTGCGGTATTTGCCGATGTATCCGTCGGGGCCGATCAGCGCACCCGTGTTGTAGGTCAGACCTGTTTCTTTGTCGACTTCCGCGATACCGATAGCGACGTAGCAGTTGTGTGTGGCGGTGAGTTCACTGATCGCATCTGTGCCTTTGCCGGGAACGGTATCCATGTATGGAAGGAACTGTTCGAGGTCTCGGTAGATGTATCCGGACAGGGCAGCCTCGGGGAGAACGATGAGCCGAGCTCCTTCAGCAGCGGCTTCGTCGATTACTTCGCAGGCACGAGTGAGGTTTCGATCGAACTCGAACATCTCAGGGTTGAATTCAACCGCCGCAACCTTGAACGGCTCTGTCACATGTTCCATCGATTCCTCACGATTCCGGCTGTGTCACAAGACTTTCTTTGGGCCAATGCGGCGATGGCCAGTTCTTCTTCTGACTGACGAATCGCAACGTAGCGGTGGTAGCGACCGATAGCACGACAGCAACCCAGAACCCGAGCAACAAGGTGACGGCCACAAACACGATCGATCCGCAGACCAGCGAGCTAGCAACCCAATGCGCCTGCCGGAAGGCTGATGCCCGGTAGCCAGCGAAGACATCGGCCAACATTCCACCGAACGATGCCGTCACTACACCGAGCGCGATGGCGGAGATGATTGGCGCTTGGTAGTCCAGTGCTTTTTGCGCACCGATCGTCACCAGCACACCCAATGTGAGCCCATTGGCAATCAGGAATCCATTGGTCATCGCGACCACTCGATGGAAGACCAATGCGCCAATGATCGCTCCGAGGATCCCGCAGGGGATGTAGTACCAACCAGAGATCGCAGCAGGCTCCAGTCCGAGCAACATGTCGCGGACCATTCCACCACCCAGGCCGACGAGTAGTCCGGCCATGATCGTGGCGAAGATCGGTGCATTTCTGTTGCGAGCGACGGCAGCCCCAAACAAGCAATTGACGCTCATCGCGGTCACGTCGAACCAGATCGGTAGAGCCTGGTGGCCGTGTAGGTCGTAAAGCACGCTTGGTGCGCTCATGTGCTCACCTCATTTGTCGCACGTTCAGGTCGCATGACGGGTAGGGCAGGAACTCGTGGCCCGGACCACGGGGCCGGGATCGCATGGAAGGACTTCGTGAGGTGATAGACATCGGCGGCGTACAAGGTGCGGATACGTTCAAAACGTTCACGCGCCTGATCGAGTTCTCCCGGCATCACGTAACCGACTTCCTCAAGCGCACTGACTCCGTCGCGCCATTCGTCGTCAGTCAGCAGTGAGTTCACCGGACGGTTGGCATCACCGCTGAGGATGCGCTGAACCTCAGCCTGGATTTGCCAGTTGTGCAGTCGATGGTCGATGTTGCGCAACTGATGAGCCGCCAGTGTCGACTCCGCAATAAGTAGCACCAACTTGGGGTCTGCTGAGGTGGGTTGTAGAGCAAGCCGCAGTGCAGCGGAATCAGTCACCGCGAGCATCGTGACTGCCCAATGTCGGTAGGGGCTAGACGAGCGCAGATCAGACAGCACCGGGTTGACCCGCTGATTCATTCGGATGTCACAAATCCAGTCGATCCAAATATCAGCAGCGGGGATCTCTGAACCAGGCAACTTGAGTAGATGCCCACGTGCCAAGACTTCTGGTCCCCATGCGGGTTCGCCAGCGAGCAGCGCAAGGCGTTCCATCTGCGATTCGCGCGCGGCATACGAGCTGTAAATCGCGAGCAGGTAACCGATGAAGACAGCGATGACGACCAACCCGAGGAACGCCGCCACAAAGCAGACAACCGAACTGACATCGGTCACGGGTTCGACGATGCCGAGTGTGGTCAGGGTCGATCCCGACTGGTACAGCGAGTCGCCTAAGGAAAGGTTGCTCGTGCCGAATACAACCAGCCCCATCGTCAGGATCAAGACGATGACGTACACGGTGAGTTGCAGGATCACTGAAACCGGGGCCGCTCCGATCAACCATCGATCCTGTGCGCGATATGTCTTCATGAAGCGCAGTGGTGCCCGGTTCAACACGTTCACGAACGAGTTGACCCCCCGTGCAATCCACGCTGTGGAGCCACGCGGAACGAGCACGCTCTGCACGAGCGCACCAAACGTCGCCAGGGTGAGAACAACCCCGACCACCAATGCCACGACACGCATGCGGATGAGCGTAGGGATCACATGCCGTTCAGGCGCGGCAGGAACTGATCAAAACGAACGACACCCCCGCACTGCACAAGGCAGGCGAGGGCGTCGACGGAGTTTGTTGTGTTAACTCGGATCGCTGGTGACGTTGATCAGGATCGAGTTGGACTGATAAGTCTTCGATCCTTTCTTGACGGCGATGTCGATGCGATTAGGTCCGACAATTCCGGACTGCAGCCAGAACTTGCACTGCCCACCAGAGCTAACCGTGTACTTGGAGTAGGGGAACAATTCGCCGTTCTGGAAGATGAACAGCTTGCCGCCTTCAGCAGCGGTTGGAGCCTTGCACTTGACGGTGATCCGTTCCCATTGCTTGGCCGTCTTCGGTCCGCTGATTTTCACCGTGTTCTTAGTGACAACGTCCGACTTGCCCTTGATAGTCACCTTGATGGCATCGGCCTGATAGACCTTGCCACCCTTGCGGACGGCCACATCAAAGGTGTTCACGCCCGCCTTGCTCGACTTGACTTTGAAGTTGCAGGAACCGCTCTTGGCGACCTTGGTAGCCAGCGGCAGAATCTCGCCGTTGTGGTAGAGCACAACGGTGCCACCAGCAAGCGTCTTCGGGGCGGTGCAGTTAATCGTGAACTTGGTATTGACCGTGGCAGTCTTCGGCCCCTTGATGGTGACGGTTCCGGCTGCGTTCGCGGGAGCAACCGTTCCAATCGCCATTGCTGCTCCGGCAGCAGTAGCCGCGATAGCCATCGTGAGTGTCTTCTTCATTTGAGACTCTTCCTCCTTGCATACCTCTTGTCGACTCCCCCGTTGAGTGCCGATTCGAGGTGCGGTCAAACACCCTGCTCATAACTCGTGGTGTTGCCATCACCAACACACCGATAGTTCATTTGTGAATTGAGACTTCACTTTCTGCTTATCCACGCCTATTACTGCCTCACGTGCAGGGAAGACGATCGGTTTTGACGATCACTCATTGTGGTGAATAGGCACCTCGCCACCCATTTGCGTTCAAGACTGATGGGCATGTCATCCGATTCCGCAGTCATGAGCAGTTCGACTGCGCGTCGTCGCCTGCGCTGTACCGCAATGGGTGCAGCGGCTGCGGCGTTAGCGGTGGCGACTCTCGGGGCACCTGCCCAGGCAGCAGGCCAACAAATCTGGGTCAACCCGGGATCCGGCAACGACTCCGCTAACGGTTCACAAGATGCCCCACTACGAACGCTGGCTGCTGCCTGGAACCGCATTGGTCAAGGCGGAACGGCAGCCGCAGGTTCGACGATCAACCTGCTGCCCGGCACCTACGCACGTAATTCCATGCCGTACTACTGGGAGAACCGTCACGGCAGCACATCGGCTCCACTAACTATTCGAGCGGCGGGAGCAGCCCGTTCTGCAGTGCTACTCGGCGATCTCAACATGTACGACATCGACTACCTCGTGATCGATGGACTAGCAATCGCCCCGCGCGGTGATGCCTTCCACTGCGAAGACTGCGGCAACGTCACAATCAAGAACTCGACCTTGGATGGACGCGACGGCGGGAGCTATGCCGCACATGAAACGTTCAAAGCGAATCAGTCGCACGATCTTCACCTGCTCAACAACGTGATCGTTGGTGCAGACGACAACGCAATCGACATGGTGGCGGTCAAGCGGGCAACCATCACCGGCAACAACATCTCTGGAGCCGACGACTGGTGCGCCTACACCAAAGGTGGATCGTCGTCCATCGACGTAGTGGGGAATGAAATCCACGACTGCGGAGTAGGCGGATTTACTGCGGGCCAGGGAACGGGCCTGGAGTTCATGGTTGCTCCCGACACCACGTATGAGGCCACCGACGTTCGGGTATCGGGCAACTTCGTCCATGACACCGAAGGGGCGGCCTTTGGCGTAAACGGTGGTGACCGTATTCAGATCGTGGACAACGTGGCAACGCGAGTAGGGACAAGAAGCCACCTGCTGGAAGTGACGTTTGGTGCGCGTAGCTGCGACGGCAATTCCACGCGCTGCCAACAACTGCTCAACAGTGGGGCGTGGGGGACTTCCACTCCCGGCGGTGATGTCATCGTGCATATTCCCGACCAGGATGTGTCGATCCAACGCAATACGATCGTGAACCCTTCCGGTGTCCATAGCCAATGGCAACACTTCGAGATTTCAACTCCGAGAACGAATGCCATCTCTGCCACGCTCAAGGGTCCAGCAACAGCCCGCACAGATACCGGTCTTGTGATCACGGACAACGTGATTCGTAACGGAAGCTCCAGCATGCCGTTGGGGATCGACAACAGCAGCGTGTGTACCAACTCCAACCCCACCTGCACAGTTACACAGATCCTGCGGGACAACGACATCAACGGCAGCACCTCAGTAGCCGTTCCTACTCGGGTACCGACGGGAGTTCCCCCGCTTGGTCCACGGCCAAGCCCGACACAACCCACGCCAAAGCCAACGGCCAAGCCGAAAGCACCCAGGATCACCAAGCTGAAAGCTGGTCGAGGAAAAGTGAAAGTGAGCTGGTCTCGGGTATCGACTCATCCGACAGTCAACCGCTATCGAGTGAAGGCTTTGCCTGGTGGCCGTACCTGCACAACCACCGGCACGTCATGCACGGTGAAGAAACTGAGTAAGGGCAAGAACTACCGATTCACTGTTACTGCCCACAACGCCAAAGGCTGGTCGTCACCTAGCAAACAAAGCAAGAAAGTCCGAACCAAAAGGTAGTTCCGTGCCGATCCCGTCGCATCCGCCAATCCGAGTCGCGTAACTCGCTACCGGATGATCGTTACCGCGCATAGGCTAGTCATCGTGACTGAGCGCGTCTTCCTATCCAAGGCACATGTCACCGAGGCCGAGGTAGAAGCAGTCACACGTGCCCTGACCGGAGGGTGGGTCACTCCGCTGGGACCGGAGGTCGATGCCTTCGAGGCCGAGATATGCAATTTCTCCGGGGTGGAAAACGCGGTTGCACTGTCTTCGGGAACGGCTGCGCTTCACCTAGGTCTTCTCGCCTTAGGCGTACAACCCGGCGACGAAGTCATCGTGCCGACTCTGACTTTCGGTGCAACTGTTTTTCCCGTTACCTACGTCGGAGCACGTCCCGTGTTCGTCGATGCCGAATCGGAGTCCTGGGGCTTAGATCCAGAACTCTTGGCGCAGGTTCTGCAAGAGCGCGACCGTGCAGGTAACCAAGTCGCGGCGATCATTCCGGTCGATCTGTTTGGGCGTCCCGCTAACTATGACGCGATCCTGGCTGCTGCTCAGGAGTACGACGTGCCCGTGCTCGTGGATGCGGCCGAATCTCTCGGAGCTACTTATCAGGACAACCCAGCCGGATCTTTGGGTCAGGCTGCGATTTTCTCCTTCAATGGCAACAAGATCATGACTACTTCCGGTGGGGGAATGTTCGTTTCGAACGACAAGGCACTGGTGGACAAGGTTCGGTTTTGGTCGACCCAGTCACGCGAGCCATTTCCTTGGTACCAACATGAGGAGATTGGCTACAACTACCGGATGAGCAACATCTTGGCCGCGCTTGGCCGGGCGCAACTCGAACGCTTGCCCGACATGATGAATCGGCGTCAAGAGATTCGTCAGCGATACACGAAGTTGCTCGCAGAAGAACCTGGCGTTGAGGTCACGGCCGATCCGCACTGGGGAACGGGTAACTCCTGGCTCACAACAGTGAGCTTCGATCCTCAGAGTCATCCGCAAGCACCGACCCGGGTACGAGAAGCGCTCGAGGAACAGAACATCGAGGCGCGGCCGATCTGGAAACCCATGCATCAACAACCGGTCTTCAGCACAAACGAAGCAGTACTCACTGGTGTGGCCGATCGCATCTACGAGACCGGGCTGTGTCTACCGAGTGGATTGGATGTCACAGACGCCGACATCGAGCGTGTGGTGAACGGAATTCAGGAGTCCCTGACATGACCGGCTTCTATCCTCGAGTGGGCAAGCGAATGCTCGACCTCGTCCTCAGCATTCCCGCCGCCATCGTCTCTTTGCCGTTACAAGCAGCCATCGCAATCCTGGTCCGGGTAAAGCTCGGTTCGCCCGTGCTGTTTAGGCAGGAGCGTCCGGGCAAAAACGGCGAGGTTTTCTCACTGGTCAAGTTCCGAACTATGACGAACGAGACAAACTCCGACGGCGATCTTCTGCCGGAAGCAAAGCGCCTAACGCGTTTTGGTCATCTCCTGCGCTCAACGAGTTTGGATGAGTTGCCGGAACTGTTCAACGTGATTCGGGGGGACATGAGTTTGGTTGGACCTCG
This sequence comes from Candidatus Nanopelagicales bacterium, assembly GCA_039812085.1. GTDB lineage: Bacteria > Actinomycetota > Actinomycetes > S36-B12 > UBA10799 > JBDHZU01. The sequence continues at coordinate 10,485 of JBDHZU010000019.1, forward strand.
TCCCCTGTTGGTCAAATACCTTCCGCGATACACCAAGGAACAGGCCCGCCGTCATGAAGTGCACCCCGGATTGACTGGGCTTGCCCAGATCAGCGGACGCAACAGTTCCTCTTGGGACGAGAAGTTCGAGCGCGACATCTGGTACGTCGACCACGTATCCGTAGCACTGGACCTGCGGATCATGGCAAAAACGGTCGCTACGGTATTTACTCGCCAAGGCGTGAACGCCGAGGTTGACTTGACTGCTCCCGAATTCATGGGGAGTGGGGAGTCAAGATCGTGAGCGTCAATGTTGCGTTCTCAGCGGCCGGCAGGCGTGTGGAGCTGATCGAACAATTCCGGTCTCGCCTCCCCAGTTTCGGTGGTGGGTCAATCACGGCGTTGGAGATGTGTAACGACTTTGCTGCCCGAACGTTTGTGGACTCTTTCATGTCGGTACCCCCGTGTGCTGAAGACGGGTTCATCGATACCGTCCTTCGGGCATGTCAGCAGAACGACATTTCGCTACTCATCCCATTGATCGATACCGAGTTGTCTGTGTACGCCGCCAATCGTGATCAGTTTCGGGATCAAGGGATCACCGTCAATATCTCCGGACCAGAAACCATCAGTATCTGCGCTGACAAACGTCTGTTCGCAAAGAGCCTGAAGGGCATCGCGCAGGTACCTACAGAAGCGAATGAGCTTGCCGACGATCAAATAGCAGTGATTGCGAAACCGACAAGTGGTTCCTCCTCCATCGGGCTACAGATGTTTGAGAGGCTCGCTGATGTTCCCCCGGAAACATTGCAGGACCCAGCATTCCTAGTGCAGCAGCGCGTATTCGGGGAGGAGTACGCGGTCGATATCTTTGTGGATGGATCAGCTAGGGCGTTGTATGTACGTCACCAATATTCGATGCGTGCTGGCGAAACCGACAAAGCGCGGTCAGTAATTAACGATGATGTGTGTCGCACTGTGAGTGCAGCAGTGAACACTTTGCCTGATGCCTTTGGCGTCATCCACGCGGATGTGATCGTTGACCGCGAAACCGGTGAGCCCGTCATCCTCGAGATGAACCCTCGATTCCCTGGGGGGTACCCCTTAAGCCACGAGGCGGGATCGCCGATGATCGACTGGCTACTCACTTTAGCCATCGGGGATGAACCGGATTACTCACGAACGCCGTTCCGACCACTGACCATGTCGCGATACTCCCTGGGCGCCTACGGGTAAGGGTCAGATCCGTTCCAAGAGTCGGCTGGTGAAGTTCGTGTAGATCGGGTGGCTATAGCTGTATTTCACGACATAACCCTCTGGCTTCACATCGTTGAGATTTATCAGCACCAACCACTGCGGGTTGGATCGTTGGATGAGGACGGAGTAAAGGTCAAGGTCGACGAAAGGACGAAATAGGAACAGAACGTCGGCGTGGGTGAGGTCCGCCGACAATGCATCCTCCACTCGGACCACCGCCGGAGTGCCCTTGAGGTTGGACTGAGCGATCGCTGCCACATCCTCGAACAGTTCGATTCCTTCGACATGACCAAAACCTTGCTCGACGGCCACCCGGCAAACCATTCCTGACCCGCAACCGACATCGACCAGAGTCTTCGATTGACGGTCAGGGACCTGTTGCAAGATGCGTGCCGCGATCCGTGGATGCGCTGGAAAGTTGCCAGTTGCATTCTCCGCAGATGAACCGTGTGCTGAGGGAGTGGACGAGGAGGCAAATTTAGTTCCAGACCGCCAGTCGCGGTACTTCAGGTACGAGTAGTAGTAGGTCAAATAGACCGCGTTCTTGGTATCGCCCTGGCGCAAGCGGCGCCCAAACTTGGTAACAAGCGAACTGCTCGCCATCAGAACGCCCCCTCAGATTTTGGAAACTCTACGCGTTCACCCGGGGATGTGTGAGTCTTTCCGGGCGCCCCATCTTTCTTTGCACTTTCTTTGCCAGCATCCACCCACGAGGTCTAGAACGTAGTAACCAGATACTCAGGCGACTGCCCGATCAATGGTGATGTCACCGGCAGCAGTACGGGCATGAACCTCAACCGTTGAGTCAGACGACTCGGGGCTACTTGCAACATCGAGACCGGTGCGCACCATTCCAAAACGCGATGCCACCTGCAGCCACGCAGCCACGCCTTCTCGGACACCGATAGCAATGGCGCCTGCACCAGTTCGGATAGTGACTGCACCCGTGGATACCTCGTTGACAGCGATGTCGCCAGCAGCAGAACCGATCGTCAAAGAGGCCAATGCTCGACCAACCGTGACATCGCCACTGGCCGTGCGGATGTGCGACTCACTTCCGCATTCAGCAATCTCGATGATCCCGTTGGAGTTCTTGACCGTTGCCCGACCAACAACCGTGCCCAACGTGATCACACCTGTTGATGTTTTGACGGTGGCTTCCCCGCCGATGTGATCAGCGAAGACATCGCCAAAACCAGTTTTGGCCGATAACGCTGCTACCTGGTCAAGTCGGATATCGCCCATCCCAGTTCGCACCGATGCGTCTCCCAATTCACCTTCGGTGACGATCGGACCAACGCCAGTGTGCGCGATCACGCCAGATGCCGTCGGCACCTCAACCTGTACACGCACGGACCCTTCACTTCGACTGATGAGTCGACCCCAGGTCTTGGTAGATCGGACCGTCAATTTGTTGTCAGCGAATGACACCTGCACGTTCTGAGCTGCCTGAACATCTGCCGGATTCTGCTCATCCCGCGGATTCACGATGGCAACGCAATCGTCGCGATCACTTGCGTTGACCTGGATCTCTCCAGCCGCCACATCGATGGTGGCAACGATCGGACCTGCAGTAGGAAATGTGTTGTTCATTGGATACCCCGTTGGTTGATTAGCGGACCCAGCCGGTAAATCCGCGCTGGGAAGTATGTGTGTGTTGAGTCGGCGAACTAGTGGCGGAATTGAGGGTGCGAATCAACCAGCTATTGACGGATACACCGTCTCGACCGGCGGACTGCTCGATGCGCGACTTCAGGGACTCGGATAAACGCAATGTGATGCGCGCGGCGGTGTCTTCTGACTCGGTAGGGATAACAGCCGCATCGGCCTGCGGTTCAGGTTCGTGATCTACAGGAAGGTCAAGGACGAACTCTGGATCACGGCCTCGAAGTCGTACATCCACTGATCCAGGTGCAAGTTCAAGTGTGATCTCGTTCGCTGCTTCGCTGATTGCTTCCAGCAATGCCAGCCGGATTGCCGCATCCATTCCTGCGGTCATGCGGTCAGCAATTGCCTGTCCATCGTCGCCGCTACTTTCTGCCGCAACAATCAACTGCTCGCGGACGCTGTCCACATAGGGCTGAAGTTCCATGACTTCATTATGCAGTCATATTGATGTCAAAGTCAATGCATTCTGATGTCAGGCCATTTCAGACTCGGTAGGAGTGCTTGATGGAGTACGCCGTGAACCCCGATGCAGCAGGCGCTTTCCACTTGACCGACAACGCGACTCGTTTTCCAAAGGTCTTCACATACACCCGACCATTTGATTTGCGAATCACCCGGTATGCGCGGGTATCGCCTCGAGTTGTGGCCAGATTGGTCACGGATACCCGAACCTGTTGGCCCGCATTCGTCACGCAATGCGCCTTGAGCAGTTGGGCTGTTCCGTGCTTTGGAAGCTTCTTTGGGGTCAGCACACAGCCCTTCACCGGAGTTTGCTTCGCTGGTTTCGGTGGGGTTGGTGGCGTAGGAGTGGTGTAGACGAAGGGGACAGAGGCCGTGGCCGATTGGGAATCGGGATTTGTCACCTTGACGGTTTGATTTCCGCTGCCAGCCGGAACCTTGCACGTGACGGTCGTCGGAGAAGACACCTTGATGGATCCACAGTTCTGTGTACCGATCGTGACTTTGGCGGTGTCGTAGAAACCTGTGCCCTTAATAGTGATTTCGGTTCCACCGGACTTGGGTCCCTTCGTCGGACTCACAGACGTCACGGTTGGCGCACTTCCGCGAACTGCCACAGATGCCGAGTACCCTCCCGTCTGGACAAATTGCGAGTTGGCGTTACTGCCATCCAAGTCCGCTCTCCCCATGTAGCCGGAGGTGTACCCCGACCAATACAGATGAGATGCGTCCACCGCTAAACCGTTGATCCACCCGCCAGGGGCAAGGAACTCGTCGTTGATATTCGACCCATCGATGTCCGCCCGGCCGATCGTGCCCTGTCGCATGTTGGACCAATAGATCGACGATCCATTCACCGCGACTCCCTGCGGCGAATCCACAGTGAGCAATGTCTTGGATGGACCACCGTTCAACGGCACCCGCACAATTCTGTTCGCCGCCGTATCAGCGACGTACAGGTACGTCGAGTTAGCCGCCAGGTTGTGCGGTGAGAACAGCCCGGTCAAGAAATCCGGTTCAGCGTCGCTGCCATCGATCTTGGCTCGCGACACCCGACCGTTTCCGTCTTCGGCCCAATAGATGTAGGACTTCGTGACGACAACGCCTGTAGGTTCGCTCGCTTGTAACCAGTCCGACTGGGCCGACGATCCATCGAGGTTGGAGCGGCCAATCTGGTTGCTGTCATAGCTTGACCAGTAGAGGTGACCATCAGGACCAACCGATACCTGGCTCAAATTAGGCCCTGCCTCAGGGATGAGCTCAACAACATCTTGCCCATCCAGATTGGAGGAACTAATCGAACCGCCGTACTGCGTCCAGTAGATGTCGGCTAACGCCGGAGACGTGCCCAGCACAGTGAGCGCTGTCACCACACCAGCGACGGCGGCGCCTCGCGACCGAAGATCCAGTCCCATGCTCAGATGCTAGATCCGCACACCCCCCGCTTGCACTGCTCGCGTTCCCAGACGATGCAGCCCTCCAGGAAGTCGGTAGTCCTCTCATCAGCCGGTATCCCTACACTTGCTCAAACCGGCGAACAGCAAGTGCCGGACGGGGCCTGTAGCTCAATTGGCAGAGCTGCGGACTTTTAATCCGTAGGTTGTGGGTTCGAGTCCCACCGGGCCCACTCGAATAATTCAAGCGCCGAAGAAGCGCATCCTGGGTCACTGGCGCTCTCCTGACGCCGCGTTGGGGCTAAGCAGGCCACCAGCCCAGGTATATGCCGGGCTCGAACTTCTTGCTCATCGGACTTGGCTGCCGTCGCCTGTTCGCGTCAACCCGAAGTCTCCATTGCGTGCTTGGCTGCGCCCTAGGATGGAGCCATGCCAGTCGTGAGGTCGCCGCGCCCGCGTCGGGTCGTTTTCTCCACGACTGTGGCGGGATCGATGGAGTCATTTGTTAATCCGATAGCGCGGAAACTGGCGGAAGCTGGTGATGTAGTCACCCTCATCTCTGGGGACCGACCCGTTGAAGCCGACTTTGAGCACAATTCCGTCGTTATCCCAATGGCACGCACAATCGCTATTCGCCACGATGCTGCATCCCTACGAGAGTGGGTGAGATTCCTTCGTTCATACAAGCCGGATGCCATCGTTGCCGGTACACCAAAGGCCTCACTACTAAGTCTGTCCGCTGCACGCCTAGCGCGAGTACCCACCAGGATCTACGTCATTCATGGCGCGGTCTGGGACACGGCAACGGGTTCTCGACGGAAGGTGCTAGAGGGGTGCGAACGTCTTACTTTGGCTAGCGCTACGAGCAAGCTCGCGGTGTCCTCCTCCCTCGCTGACTTGATCATGAAGCGCAATTTGACAACGCGGCATCCTGATGTGCTTGGTCGCGGATCGTTTTGTGGCGTTGACACTCGACACTTCAAACCCGAGACGACCCCCACTGACTCATCCAATCTCTGTTTTGTGGGACGACTGAACCAAGACAAAGGCGTTGACGCTCTGCTGCGGATATTTGACCGGATACGTAACAGCGTGGACGCAACGCTGACGCTAGTTGGGAGGCTGGATGACTCAGCACCAGCCGATGAAGCCTCTGTGTCTCGTATCAAGAACGACCCAAATATCAACTGGGTGGGAGAGGTAACAGATGTGCGGCCTTATTTACAAAAAGCGGATCTCCTGTTGTTACCCACAGCACGCGAAGGTCTCCCACAGGTCGCGCTGGAAGCACAGGCTTGTGGCGTCCCAGTGTTGTCGTGGCGCGTTACCGGCGTCGTTGACGCCGTCGAAGATGGCCGGACGGGCAGGTTACTGAACTTTGGTGACGAAGAAGCGTTCGCGAACACAGCTATTGAGTTGATGCAGAAAACTGACAGTCGCGCCCAGATGGGCCGCAACGCAAGAGAGTTCGTTGTGAACGAATTTGATCAACAAATAGTTGCGGAACGAACAGCTGCCTTTATCCGATCCAGGATCAACGGGGATTCAACGTGAGCCCCGACGAATCGTCCCTCCATCCGAAGGTGGACATCCTGGTACCGGTACGGGCCCCTGCCCCCTGGTTCACCGAAGCCCTCGAGTCTGTGGTTCGGCAGGACTATCCAAATTGGCGGCTCATTGTGGTGATGGACGGCTACGCACAAGAGATTGAGCAGTCATGCCACAACCTCCAGATTTCAGACCGGCTCATCCTGGAAGAAATGCCAGCAGGCACGGGCTTGGTCGGTGCACTTAATCGGGGTCTCGCAGTCAGCGATGCGAGTTATCTTGCGCGCCTAGACGCTGACGATGTCTGTCGCAGTGACCGACTCAGTAAGCAGGTCGCCTATATGCAGAACAATCCGGAATGTGTCGTCGTGGGTGGTCAGGTGCAGAGGGTCTCAGAGGCTGGAGAGCCCCTGGGGCCCCCTAGCCGTTCTGGCGCCCGCCCCGTTATGAAGACCCTGCGATGGAGATGCCCCATCGCCCATCCCACAGCGATGATTCGGTCCAGATATGCGCGGCAGGTAGGTGGCTATAGGCCAGAGGCACTCCATGCGGAGGACTTCGATCTCTGGTTGAGAATGGGGGCTACGGGAACGATTGATGTGATTTCGGATGTTGTTCTCGACTACAGGGTGCACACTGGACAAGTGACAGCCGGCCTTCGGTTCCCAAGTACCACTCTTGAGGCCATTAAGGATTCCCGTCTGCAATTGGCTCAGGCCAGAAACGAAAGTCTTCTTTCCGCGCGTATAAGGCAACGTGCATGGGTGAGTGTGAATCGGTGGCGAGGCAGGTGACTGTGGAGACTGATTCTCGTCCTTCAGCAGACGCCGTAACACTGGAAGGTCCGACGCAACCCTCCACCGTGTTTCACGTTGCTGCTGGTAGTCCCCTCCTCTGGGAGGGGGGGCCATGGCTCTTTGCGTTTCTCCTTTCCCTCGGGCATTCCATTGGGCTAGTCCGTCAGCTCGACTCTTTCGGCCCGGACGCCGTTTCCTATGCAACGTCCTACGAGTCTCACAACCTTGACGCGTTCTCTCTCGAGTATCTCTGGCAGGGGATGGTCCACCTTGGTTGGACTTTTGACTTGTCTTTCAGTCAGTGGTTAGTCGGTTTACTCACGCTGCAATGCCTGGTGTGGTGCGTGTTTGGTTATCGAGTAGCCATAGCTATGGGATTGCCGCGGCCGATGGCCCGCGCGATGCTGCCGCTAACGCTTATCGCCGTCTTTATCTACCCGTTCTTGGTGTCAGGCCAGACCAACATCCTTCGAGCAGGCCTGTCTGTCCCACTTGGGGCACTGGGTGCCTTGTCACTCATAAAACGTGAATGGGTGCCGGGAATCGCACTTCTTGCCGCCGCGACACTAGTGCACACGCCAGTGGGTTTGATCATGATCTGCGGCGCGCTGGGAATGTTGCTCTCCAGGAAGGCCGCAGTATTCGTCTTCATAGTTTGTGCGGGGGCATACACACTCAGCATCCATTTCTTCGCCCCATCTTTCCTGCTTGACATGGTGAGGGACTACGGATCAAGTTCCGAATACATCACCGGAGTCCGGTATGACTTCTTATTGTTTTCGGTGTTTCTGCTCGCAGTCGTCGCTCTCTTGACGATGAACGATCCGCAGAGATCAGTAGCGGCTCGAACTGGTCCATGGCTTGTGGGGTTATCTGTTCCCTTTCTCCTCGTGGGTGGTTCATTCGCATTCGCGGACCGCTACATACAGCCAATGTGGGCGCTAGCACCGATTCTGATCATCGTTCTTGTGCAGCGTCTCTTGTCACCAACCTGGCGTTCTGTTGTTTGCATTGAGGCTGCGATCGCGGCTGTGATAATCGTTGTCTTTGCGCTCTGAGAACCGACTGCTGTTCATATGAGCGAACCTGTCGCACCGAAAACAACTCGGTCATTGCGGGCAGCTGCCCTGGGCCCCTTGGCAGCGCGTGGGATCAGTCTCGTGGTTTCGGCCATCGGCTCGGTGTTGCTCACCAAGATGCTCGTTTCCTACATCGGTCCCAGAGCGTTCGGGTTCGCGTCTCTGGTCATTGGTGTGGCGTGGCTTCTTCCCGTATTGGTTGCCGGATCGGGAAACATCATCGTCAACAGCGTGGCTTCGATCTACACAAGATCCGAAAGTGAGTTCGATGCGCAGCAGCGCCCGCACCTGCGCCAGGCATCTCGACTGCAGCTCAAGATAGGCGCCTGCGTTGCGGTAGTTGGGTTACTGGCGGGTGCAATCTTGGCTGGTGTCACAGCGAACCTCTACTGGGGATTACTCGCTGGCTTTATGGGATTAACCATCGCCGTGCAGGCATGCACGGCCCCGGCTGCATCAGTGATGCAGGGTCTCGGACATCAACGCATTCTGAGCCTGCTCCCCGCGCTCACTACAGCGCTGGCGATCCCTATGTTGTTGTTATTCATCGCACTGGATCTCAATGTTCTAGCAGCAGCAGCGGCTTCAATCAGTGGCGCATTAACAAATGTCATTCTTTATTTCTGGGTACTCCGCAGGTGGCGACTACCGATCGCCTCCTTCCGAGAGTTGTCCCAGAAGGAAGCCGTCCCTCGAAATCCCCTCGTTTTACCCGCCACGCTTTTCACGCTGGCAGGGGTTCTCTTCGCCATGTCAGACCGATATCTCTTCTCTACGGTCGGCGCCCTGTTCCTCGCAACCTTCGCCGTTCTCCAGCAGGTGTCCGCGCCACTAGTCGCATTGACTGGTTCAGTAGGTGACGGACTCTGGGCGTTTGTGGAGACTCAGAGATCAGGCGGGCGCGATGGTTTACGTCTACGAATGGGAGTGATCGGACTTTCAGGGCTTATTGGCCTTGGGCTGGGCCTGATGGTTGCACTCTTCGGAGAGCGCTTTGCCAACTTCATGTTGAACGGGGAAGTTGAGAACGCCTGGATGATTTCTGTGACATTGGGTTTGGTAGTAGCAGCGTCGGGTTTCAGTCGCGGGGCAATGGCCCTTCTCCGCAACGAACGCGGGCTAAAGAAGCTGTCCATTATCTGGTGGACTGCACTGCTTCTCAAGTGTGCATTGATCCCTACCGCCGTGGTGGTGTTTGCTTCGGTTGACATTGGCTTGTGGGTAGGCGCAAGCATCTTTATTGCCGCAGCAGCCATCACGAGCATGGTGGCTATACGCACCACTCACTACAGCGAGGTTTCTCGCTTCGAGGAACCTGTCCCAGTACCTGAGTAGTAATCGATGAGAGATTTCACGCGGACGTGAGCGTGACCATCACAAGAACCTACAAATTGCTCCACGAATTTGAGTAATTCAGGACGTACTTCCCCTCGAACTGACTCGGCCCGAATGGTGGATAACAGAAGTTCAGGCGTTGTTGACTCCACCAGTGGGAAAGGTAAATCGGTGTGCAAGTCGAACGCCAGGCCTCGGTCTTGTACGTACTCCTCAAGGTCCTCTGCAAACATGACCGTGCTCTTGCCAAGGAGCACCGAATCGAAAAGGATGGATGAGTAGTCCAGGATTACGACGTCAGCAACCGCTAGCAACGTAGAGACCTTTTCCCCGTGCATATCCTTGATCGAAGGATTCGTGCTGGTTCCTTCCTTCAGCCATTGGGATTCGCTAACGATGGGGTGCAACTTGACCAGGAAGGACTCGTTAAGTTCAAGTTGATTGCCTAACTCCACGGGATCAAGCTGCGGCTCGAAGTATGTTTGGTGTGGCCAAGACCCACGAAAGGTCGGCAAGTACACAAACAGTTGCTGACTCACCAGTTCTGGATAACGACAAAAGAATTGCTCCCTCAAAGCCGCCATTGCATCCTTATCAAAGAAGGCATCAGTCTTGGGTACACCGGTGGCCACGACGTGATCAATTGAAGTTCCAAACGCATCGGCGTAGGAGGCGCGTAACCCTTCTGAGGGGGAGCAGATCACATGTTCACAGGTGGCATCTTTATAGCTGTAGTTCGCAATCTTCTTGACGGCACCAGAGGCATGCCACATCTCGATCCTTGCTGCGGTTGAGTTGAGGTCCTTGTACGCCATGCCGCCGGTAGAAACGATGACGTCTGCATGTTTGATCGCTGCGACCTCTGACAACTTGAGGCGAGACCCCAAACGAACAAATACGGCGTCGGGATAACTGTCACCGAATGCATCTCTTGCGTCATCAAGCCTAGGAACATCAAGAAACACAATCTGAGGTCGCTGGGCTGGGGAAAGCGCACGCCTATCTATGAAGGTGGCGCGCAGCAGGAAAGCACAAATGCGCCGCCAAACGAGACGCGCACCTTGCGTAAACATTTATGGTCCATGTCGGTTGCGGTGGTAGTTCTGATTCACCGAAGCCTCGGACGCAACCTCGGATACAAGCACCCTAACTTGTAACTGACCACTCTCAGTGGGCTTCGAAGTCACCGAAGCGCACGGGGGTCTCATTCCACCGCGGTTGGTCGCTGTGCCCTATGGAAACCTTGGTACACCGTTGAGTTTTCATGTTCAGGCACTACCCACGCTCCCCGACCCAAGCTGGAGCCCCCGTCAATCTTGATACAGCTTCCGGTGACGAAGGCAGCTCCTTCGCTGAGCAACCACACAATTGCGGAACTCACCTCGGCTTCTTCTCCAAGACGCTTCATCGGTGCCACCTCGCGCAAGAGAGGGATCACGTTCGCGGCAAAGTCAGGGTCGTAGTGGTCCATACCGCTAGAAGCGATGTAGCCCGGAGCGACCGCATTCACCCGCACGTTGGCCCGCGCCCATTCAAGAGCCGCTGTCTCGGTGAAGTTCAACATTCCCGCTCGGGCAGCCCCGCTATGCGCCATTCCGGGCATTCCATTCCACATGTCAGCGATCATGTTGACGATCGATCCACCGTGATCACACATGTATTGGTTGAACACTTCCCGCGCCATGAGGAATCCACCAGTCAGGTTGTTCGCGACAACCGCATCCCAGCCCTTCTTGGTGATCGCCTCTGCGGGCGTGGGGTACTGGCCTCCCGCATTGTTAACAAGACCATCAATCCGGCCGACATCATTAAGGATCTGTTCGACACTGGCGCGCACTGCAGATTCGTCGCGGATATCAAAGGCGTAGGACGATGCAATTCCGCCATCTTCGGTGATCTCAGCCGTCACTGCATCGAGCTTGTTCTGACTGCGACCAGTTATCACCACAGTCGCGCCAAGGCTCGCTAGCTCATGTGCTGTGCAGCGGCCAATCCCCGAACCCGCACCGGTGACGACCACAACCTTGTCGGTAAATGATCCATCTGCGAAGACCGATTGATAACCCATCTACCAGAGACTAGCCGCGCTCGTAAGGCTGGCGAGCGCGCCGCAGTCAGAGCAGATTTCACCCGGTACTGATCAACACGGCTCATTCCCCAATAGCTGGCGCACAACACCCCGCCCGGCAATGGCGGTAACCGGGCGGGGTGTTGTTTTCTCGGCGCTACTTGCGGTTAGTGCTCGTGGACATGATCACCGTGTTGGTAGTGACGATGACCGTCATGGATGTGGTCAACATGATCGCCGTGCTGCACGGTTTCGTGACCATCTCCTTCGAAATGTTCACCCTCATGGCCCTCATGGATGACTTCTTCGGTGTGCATTTCGCCGTTGTGTACGTGGTCGATGTGGCCTTCGTGTTCAACGGTTTTGTGTCCGTCGCCTGGCAGATGCTCGTGGTCAGACGCAGGATGTCGATCGGTCATTGGGGGATCCGTTCGTTAGGGAGGTTGGGTTGACCTCGTTGCGGGAGATACTACTGATAATGGTAATCAATTTCAATAGATACTCTCATCGCTCTGTACCCCCAAGCTGCGTACCGGGCATCACCACAGTCGCTGTGCTTCGATCGTGGGCGTGACACGAACTGTCGATACCCACAACCGCACCGGCGACGAGGAACTACCCGGACCACTGGCCAAGATCGACGAGTTCCAGCAATCTCATTCCTGGTTGGCGGTTCCGATCGCCGTATGGCGCAAGTTCGCTGACGATCGCGGAGCAAAGCTTGCTGCCCTGATCAGCTACTACGGGTTCCTTTCCATCTTCCCGTTGCTAATCGTTGCCACCACCGTCGTCACCCGCTACCTCGATGATCTTGCCGTCACCGATAAAGACCTGGCGGAGAAAGTTCTCAACTCGGCAGTGGGTTCGTTCCTGCCTGTGGGATCGAACGGACAGGTGCAAGCGCTGCAGCTATCCGGCATTGCGTTGGTTATCGCGCTACTCGTTGCTCTCTGGTCAGGGCTCGCCGTCGGCCACAACATGCAGTACGCAATGAACGTTGTCTACGAAGTCCCACGCGATGAAGAACCCGGCTTCGTCGGGCAATTGCTGCGCAGTCTGACTCTGCTCATCATCGTCGGACTCGGCCTACCCGCCACGACCGTGATCATGGGCTTCTTTGGAGCCAGTAACAACGTGGGCGTCCGGATCATCACTCAGCTCGGGGTATTCGCACTATCCACGCTCGTACTCATGGCAGCCTTCCGTCGCTCAACCATGGCAAGAACGACCTGGCGAGAAGTCCTCCCGGGTGCTGCACTTGCTGCCTTGGCCTGGTTGGTCAGCCAAAACATCGCCACCTCACTGTTGACGTCAAAGGTGGCGAGCGCAGGCAACACCTACGGCGGATATGCCCTGGTCATTGCCTTGCTGTTCTGGTTCTTCTTGCTCGCCCAAATCACGTTGTACTGCGCAGAACTCAACGTGGTGCTTGCCCGAGGCTTATGGCCACGCGGCCTTCGTGCTGGTGGTTCGGAGAATACGAAGACCGTAGAGACCGTCACCGACAAAGACGGTGAAACGGTTGATCTGAGTGACGAAGAGAAGAAAGAAGAGAAGTAGGCCCAATCACGTT
>JBDHZU010000020.1:0-22190 GCA_039812085.1 Candidatus Nanopelagicales bacterium
GCGGCAGCCTTCTTGCTGCCGTCCTTGGGTGGGATGCGGTTCATTGCGGCAGTAGTCGCAGCCTTCTGGGCGTGGACGTCCAGGTTGGTCTTGATCACGATGCCACCGCGCTTGAGCAAGGCGGCTCGATCCTGCGGAGTATCGCCAAACACCTTGTTATTGGCGACTTCTCGCAGCACGTAGTCGCAGTAGAAGGGCGCGAAGCTGGTCGTGCAGCCGTTATCCGCCACCTTGGGGTCAAGGGTCTTCTTCAACGGAGTGTTCTGCGCCTGCGACATCTGCGTGGGAGTGATGACACCTTGAGCCTGCATGCGCTCTAGCACGACGTTACGGCGGTGTTCGGCTGTCTTCGGGTGAGCGAATGGGTCGTAACCGACGGGGTTCTGCACCATTCCAGCCAGTAGTGCAGCCTGGGGCAGAGTCAACTCGTTCGCATGCTTATTGAAGTAACGACGACTGGCAGCTTCCGCGCCGTAGGCACCAGAACCGAAGTAGGCGACGTTGAGGTAACCGTCCAAGATCTGCTGCTTGCTCAGCTTCTTTTCCATTGCGAGCGCGTAACGCATCTCTTGGATCTTGCGAGACATCGTGCGTTCACGAGCTTCTTCGATTTCCTTCTTCGTCGTGGCGTTGGTGATCAGCAGGTTTCGCACGTACTGCATGGTGATGGTGGATGAACCCTGCTGAACGTCACCAGATGAAGCATTTGTGAGCAGAGCACGGGCTGATCCTTGCGGGTCAACGCCGTGGTGTTCGTAGAAGCGAGCGTCCTCAGTCGCGATCAAAGCCTTCTGCAAAGTCGTCGAGATCTTGTTCAGTGGGACGACGATGCGGTTCTGGTCATAGAGAGTGGCAATCCGCGTGCCGTCAGCGGCTTCAACGTAAGTGCGTTGGGGCAGGGGCAGTGACTTCAATTCACTGGGCAAAGCCTCGAATGAGGTGTTTGCTTGTTTAGCGACGTACGCGCTTGCTCCCACCATTGGCATCGCGGCCAGAGCAACAACTCCACCCAATGCAGCACTGATCCCGGCGAATTTGCGCACGGGAATGGACCGCTTGATGCGGGTTGACGATTGGGGGGAGGGCGCACCCATGGGGTAGAGCGTAAGCGCGAATCTCACTCTATGAATATCGAGGGCCGAGAAAGTCGTCACAAAATGTAATCACTAGTAAATAAGGACTAGATAAGATAGTCCAAATCCACCTTTTGATCAGCGCACAGTGAACATACGGTTACCCGACGCGTCAGAAAATCAATCTGGCGGTTGCCCATCGTTTCCCCCGCTTGAGCACCGCCCCGAGCTTCAGACAGGTAAGAGGTAAACATGAATTGGACCGATGAGTGGGCCGCCGATGCAGCATGTCGGGGAATCGATCCGGATCAGTTGTTCGTTCAGGGAGCCGCGCAGAATCGCGCGAAGACCATCTGCATGGGGTGTTCAGTACGCACCGAGTGCCTGGCCGACTCGCTTGATAATCAAATCGAGTTTGGTGTCTGGGGTGGAATGACCGAACGTGAGCGCCGGGCGCTGCTTCGTCGTCGTCCCGATGTCACCTCATGGCGGCAGTTGCTGGAAACCGCGCGCACTGCGCATCAGACAGCACCGGTTCCGGCTGCTGTGGTGGGACTCCCCACTCAGTCCGCCGTCAACGTCGCAGCCTTCGAGCGCACACCTGCCGCGGTGTAATCGCAGTAATTCCAACGGTTTTCGTACGACGGCCGGCACCCCAAAACTGGGGTTGCCGGTCGTCGTCGTTTAGCGACTCGTCCGTGTTGTTCGAGGAGATAGACCAGCGATCGGTGCCGGGGGTTGTTGTCTTACTGGCTCAGCGCAGTGCCGATCTCGCGCAGCCCAGCTAAGTCGTGGACATCGCCTGCCAATACCGGGATAGCGACCGTTTGCACTGTCGGATGGGCTGAACAGAACGACTCCACTACGGCTGCCTGGCGTCGAGCCAGTGTCACGCGATCAGCATGTAGGCGAAGCATTCCGGCAACTGCATCATCCAGCTGTTCGGACTCGAGGTGTTCGGCAGCGGCAACGGCCGACTCCGATGACAACTGCCCAGCAGGCACAACCGTCACCCGGTTCAACACCAAGCCGGCGAGCGGCATTGATTCGGTGGCCAAGCGATCCACGAAGTAGGCGGCTTCTCTCACTGCATCACGTTCCGGTGCGGCGACCACTACGAAGCGTGTATCCGGTGCCTGCAAGGTTGCGTAGGTCTGTTCGGCTCGTTGCCGGAACCCACCGAATAAGGCATCGAAGGACGAAACGAATGCTTGCAGATCGGATAAGAACTGTGCGCCGATGATCTTGGACAGCACGTTGGTGAAGACACCCAGCCCGGCTCCGACAACTCGCGATGACAGTCGTCCAGCACCTCGGGCAGGTGCTGCGAGCACACGCATGAGGCGCCCATCCAGGAATGAACCCAATCGTTTGGGGGCATCGAGGAAGTCCAACGCAGATCGGGAAGGTGGCGTATCCACCACGATCAAATCCCATTTGCCCGACGATTCGGCATCGTGACGAAGCTGCCCCAACTTCTCCATCGCCATGTACTCCTGTGTTCCGGCGAAAGAGCTGGAAAGTGCCTGGTAGAAGGGGTTTTCCAGGATTGCTTGTGCGCGTTCTTCGTCGGAATGAGCAATCACGATTTCGTCAAACGTGCGCTTCATGTCCAGCATCATCGCGTCCAGTTGGCCGCCCTCGTAGCCAGGTAACGGGTCCACACCGCGCACCTGTCGAGGGGTGTTGTCCAACTCGGTGAGTCCCATGGACTGCGCCAAACGGCGGGCCGGGTCGATCGTCATCACACATACTTTGCGGCCATGTTCGGCTGCCCGTAGTGCCATCGAAGCGGCCGTCGTCGTCTTACCTACTCCGCCCGATCCGCAGCACACGATCACGCGGACCTCGGGGTCAGCGAGCATGGCGTCAACATCCATGGCAGGTGCTGAATCGGGCAGTACTGCGCGCACGTCACCCAAGGATTCGGGAGTAGGAATAGTCGTCATCACGTCACTCCGAGAAGCCTTGGAGTCGCAGCATTCGAGCTAACGCGTACAGCCCACCCAGGTCGATTCCGCCGGACAGTTCCGCCAATGAATACACCGGCCGGTCGGTGGCATCGAGACGAGTGCGTTCCTGTCGCTCAAGTAAGACGCGTTCAGCGTGAGCGTGCGCTTCGGACACCAGCGCGGTCGCAATCTTGGGCAGGGACAATCGCTTGGGTAGTGCGGCCTTGGACAACCCATCGGCCACCTCATCCACCGACAAAGTGCCAGCGTGTGCCGCCTGCAATGCGGGTTCAGGTAGCCGAGGTTCGCGCAGCATGTTCACCATCACGGCACCGACTGGCAGTTTCGCTTCGGTCAGTTCATGGATGCCATCGAGGGTTTCCTGCACCGGCATTTCTTCTAACAGAGTCACTAGGTGGACGGCTGTCTGCTTTGACCGGATCAACCCCATGACGGAGTCGGACTGATTCTTGATCGGCCCGACCTTCGCCAGTGATCCCACTTCGCTGGTCACATTGAGAAATCGAGTGATGCGTCCGGTGGGCGGCGCATCAAGCACAACTGCGTCGTACACCGGTCGCCCTGCTTCGTCGGTCCGTTTGACTGCTTCCATCGCCTTGCCGGTAAGAAGCACATCGCGAACACCAGGAGCGATCGTGGTGGCGAAGTCGATCGCCCCCAGTTTTTTCAGCGCCCCACCGGCTCGGCGCAGGTTGTAGAAGATTTCGAGGTACTCCATCAGGGCATCTTCAGGATCAACGGCTAAGGCGTAGACCTCGCCGCCATCTGGAGCAATGGCGATATGACGTTCGGCGTAGGGAAGCGGGGGAACGTCGAACATCTGCGCGATGCCTTGTCTGCCCTCGACTTCCATCAACAACACTTTGCGACCGCCCGTTGCCAGGGCCAATGCGAGTGCCCCCGCAACGGTTGATTTACCGGTTCCGCCCTTGCCACTGACGACGTGGAATCGGACATCCGCCCAGGGGCCAGCCGGTGCCGGACGCGGCGGGCTAGCTGGCGGGCGGACCTTTCGACTCACGTCAGGCAGCGTAGCGAGCCGACCCAACTTTTTCGCCGGGCTAGTCACCAGGCATAGAGTCGAGCCATGACGACTTGGGAGTACATGACTGCACCGCTGCTGGTCCACAACACCAAAGCGATCCTGGACAACTTCGGCGCTGACGGCTGGGAGTTGGTGCAGGTGGTTCCTGGCCTGAACCCAGAGAACCTGGTGGCTTACTTCAAACGTCCTAAGGCGTAGTCACCGATCATGGTCGATGTCCGAGCAGGGCTAGAGCGCCTTGGGCTACAACTACCAACAGTCTCAGCCCCGTTGGCGGCTTACGTGCCTGCGACTCGGGTCGGATCGTTGGTCTTCACTGCAGGCCAGCTTCCGCTCGTAGACGGTGTGCCGACCGCTGTTGGCCTGGTCGCTGATGATCCTGGTCCTGGTGAGGTCAGCATTGACGTCGCATATGCGTGTGCTCTTCGAGCAGGCCTGAACGCTATTGCTGCGGCGGGCACAGTGATCGATGTCGATCGCATCGTGCGGGTGGTCAAGGTGACTGGCTTTGTCGCTGGAGTACCCGATTTCGTCGCCATGCCGCAAGTGGTGAATGGTGCCAGCGAGTTATTCGGATCATTGTGGGAAGACGGTCATGCGCGGTCTGCCGTTGGCGTTGCTGCCTTGCCACTCGGTGTTCCGGTGGAGATCGAGGCTGTGTTCGAGATCGGCGATTGATGGCCGACTCGCCATTGCGGATGCCAGATCGGTTCATCCAGCGAGCCCAGTCGATTGCCCAGGGTGACGGGCAGTGGGTGGCACCACCATGCCGGGACGCCGCAACCGTCGTACTGGTGATGGATACCCCCGATGGGGTGAGTGTGTTTCTGCAGAAGCGCCCGACCTCGATGGCGTTTGCCCCTGGGGTCTACGTCTTCCCGGGAGGAGCGGTCGAACCGATCGACTACTCGGATACGGACTCCGCAGATACCCGCGCAGATACGCCCGCTTGTCGGGCTGCAGCGATCAGAGAAACCGCGGAAGAAGCCCAGATTGAGCTGGGATCGCCGGATGCGTTGTCGTTCATCGCGCATTGGGTGACACCTGAACTAGAAGACCGTCGGTTCGATACCCGCTTCTACGCAGCAGTCATTGATGAACAGCAAGCGGCCATCGCGCAAGCCAGCACGACAGACGAATCTGATGAGAACGTCTGGATCAGTCCGAAGATTGCTTTGGCCGCGTCTCGTGATGGCCAGATGTTGATGCTTCCACCCACTGTCGCGGTACTGAGTGACCTTGCACAGCATGACGGTCAACCCGCACATGTCGTCGTCGAACGATTAGCTGATACGCCCATCCGCCCGCTGATGCCGCATCCGATCGCGGATGACTCACCTGCTGGATTCACCTGGGTGCTCATTGATGTGGCCACGAATGAACACGTTGCGTTGATGAGTGGGCCAACAAGAGGAAGCGAATCGAGCGGGACGAGGAAAACCACGACAGAGTATAGCCATGAAGACAAAGGCCGCTGTTGTTGGTGCTGTCGTGGCAGGTGCTGCGCTCGTGTTGTCCGGGTGCAATTCAGGCTCAAACAGCAGTTCAACCGAACTCACTGATCAAGCCACTCTGCAAAACAAGCTCAATGAGTTGGTGACAAACGGCGGTCCTCCTGGAGCTATCGCCCTTGTACAGGTCAACAACAACGAGTACGTCTTCCACGCTGGGTATGCGGATGTATCTAAAAAGACGGAGATGAGTGAGAACGCTCCATTCCGGATCGGCAGTGTTTCCAAGGTGTACAGCGGCACCGCTGTTACTCAGCTCGTGCAAGAGAAGAAAATCCACTGGACGGACACCATCGGTCATCTGCTTCCGAGCTTGCCGCAGGCGTGGCATTCCGCGACGATCTCGCAAGTTCTGCAGCACACCAGTGGCATCCCGGACTACATCAAGTCACCGACCTTCTTGAGTCAGTTCAGTTCCCATCCGACGATGGAACGCACACCGCAACAACTGGTCGACTACGTGGCGCATGAACCGTTGAAGTTCACGCCAGGCAGCAAATACGAATACTCCGATACCGACAACATCGTCGCCGGGATGATCGTCGAACACGTCAGTGGCAAGAGCTACAACGAGAAGCTCAACCACATCACCGAACCGCTGGGATTGAACAAGACGACCCTTCCGTCTGATCCGGCATTACCCGCCGACGCGATCCGCGGCTACACGGATGTCGGCACTGACAAGCCGAAAGACATCAGCGAGATCATGAACCCCGGATTGGCTTGGGCGTCAGGTGGGATGTTGTCCACTGCGCATGAACTCAATGTGTATGTGCGGGCCCTGCTTGAGGGCAAGGTGGGCGATGCGGCGTCACTGACTGATCCGGTCAACTTCGTTGAAGGTGCCGGTGGACCCCCTGGGCCGGGAAAGAACTTCAGTGGCCGAGCGATCTACCGCTACGAAACTGACTGCGGCGTTGTCTACGGACATACCGGCAACCTCCCTGGCTACACCACCTTCATCGCCTCCGATGAAGCCGGAGGCAAGAGCGTTGTCGTGGGGGTCAACACCCAGATCAATGAGCAGACAACGGATCTCTACCAACGTTTGTTGGCGGTGGAAAACCAAGCAATCTGCTCGATGAACGGTGTGCCAGCCAACGTCGCTGGTCAGCAGAATTAATCCTCGTTGGGCAGCAACGACGAACTGGCGATTCGATGAGTCAATGGGCGGGCCTGCCGGGTAGTGCCGGACCTTGGTCTGGTGGGCAAGCCTCGTCATGGGCGACCTGCGTCCTGGCTCCCAATGCTGGGCCGATGACGTTAGACGGCACCAACACCTGGGTGATTGCGGCACCGGATCAACGTGACGTTGTGGTGATTGATCCGGGTCCGGATGATCTGGCGCACTGGTCGCAGCTTGAACGCCAGTTGGCGGCGACGGATCAGCGGGTTGCTCAGATCCTGTTGACCCACGGACATCTCGATCACAGCGCCGGAGCCCAACTGTTTGCTGATCAGACGGGCAGCTCGGTCCGCGCCTTAGATCCGAAGCATTGCCTGGGTTCCGAAGGTTTGGTTGCCGGTGAGGCCGTTGTTGTTGGTGATATCGAAATGATGGTGATTCCGACTCCAGGTCACACCGCAGACTCATTGTCGTTCCTGCTTGCCGCTGATCATTCGGTGCTCACGGGTGACACGATTTTGGGACGCGGGACGACGGTGGTTGCCCACCCTGACGGAGTTCTCGCTGATTACCTCAACTCACTTGAACGGCTTGGCGAAGCTGCCATCGAATATGGACTTGAGACAGTGCTGCCCGGTCATGGCCCAGCTTTGCGTGATCCCGCCGAGGTCGTTCAGGCGTACCTGTCTCACCGGCATGAACGTTTATCGCAGGTTGCTGGATCGTGGCGACGGTTACGGGAAGAAAGCAACGGGCAGGTATCGCCGGATAGCGAAGAGACGGCATGGGCAGTCGTGCGAGACGTGTATGCAGATGTGCCGCAAACGGTGTGGCCAGCAGCCTTATTGAGTGTTCGAGCGCAGTTGGCGTACCTGCGTGATCGGACGGACTAGCGGGAGCGGCGGTCGAGGCGTTCCGGCTCGATCAGGACGACCGAGCGGGACTCCAACCGAATCCAGCCGCGAGCCGCGAAGTCTGCCAATGCTTTATTCACTGTCTCGCGGGAAGCGCCGACGAGTTGGGCAAGTTCTTCCTGAGTCATGTCATGCGTGACATGTAGGCCGTCAGGCAGCTGCCGACCGAACTTCTCACCGAGTTCCAGCAACGTCTTTGCGACTCGACCCGGAACGTCCGAAAACACCAAGTCAGCCATTTGATCGTTAGTCCGACGAAGTCGTTGCGCAAGTGCGGCCAAAAGAGCCTCGGCAACCTCTGGTCGACCAGTGAGCCACGGACGCAAGGCGGCGTGCCCCAGACCCATCAGGGTCACGTCCGTCAGAGCGGTCGCAGTTGCCGTGCGGGGACCAGGATCGAACAAGGACAACTCGCCCAGTAGTTCGCCAGGACCAAGGACGGCCAGCAGACTCTCGCGACCGTCGTTGGCAGCGTGACCAAGCTTGATCTTGCCGTCAGTGATGACGTAGAGGCGCTCGCCGCGCTCTCCTTCGTGAAACAGAATCTGACCCTTGCTTAGTTGCACTGAATCCATCGAAGCTCGCAATGCAGCGGCTGCCTCGGCGTCCAGAGCCGAAAACATCGGCGCCCGACTCAGTACATCGTCCATGTCAGTCCTCGCTCTTCACATTTCCTGCCTGGCCTGCCCGCCATGCATTGCCGTTCATTCTGGCGCATGAGGACTACGCAGCACCAATCTGAATAACGCCCGTGCGTTTCTGCAGGTGAGAACGTAGTTGGTCTTGGTGACTACAGCGGCATGGGTCGAGCGGCCCGAGTCGGCAGCGCAGTTGCGACCAGTTCGGGGTTCTCGCGGTAGCGACGAATCAATTCGGCGGTGGCCGCATCGATGCCGTCGTGCAGTGCATTTCGCTGGTCGGAAAGTTGGCGTTCGACCGCTTGGAGTTCGGTCAACAAACGTTCGTCGCCGATGTGTTCGGTGTCGACTGTTGCCCACAGCTCGGCCAACTCGTCGTCCATGCCGTCGATCTCGTTGCTTTGCCGCTGGACCGGCAGGTGAGCCTTACGACTGTTAGTTCCCAGTTGCTGGCTAAGAACCTCTTGCAGACCTTCGATGGATGCTCCTCGGCGAAGCGCTCCAGTGCGAACCAAGTCGATTCGGGCCTGCATGATTCGCCGCCAGTAGCTCACTCGATTTTCGCGTTCAGTCAGCACCCGGCGATGTTCACGTAGTTCTTGCAAACCCAGCAGTTCGAGTTGCTCGGCGGAGAGCACGGGCGCGGGACTCAGCGGCGGTAACGTCGCTGTGGTCGTGCTGTCCGCACTCATTTGTTGTCTCCTGAGGGTGATACGTGAGGGTCTTGACGGGGTTATCGGCCAGATTGGGAAGTTCCTGAACTGCTTGAATCCGCCGTCTGGGTGGTGCGCACGTAGGCTGAACAGGTGGTCAAAGAAGCAGCAGAGTCGCACACAGCGTTGGTTCGACGTGCGCGCAAGATCAACCGCGTGTTAGCGGAGGTATATCCAGACGCTGCATGTGAGTTGAACTACTCCAATCCGTACGAGCTACTCGTCGCCACGATCCTGTCGGCGCAATGCACTGATGTTCGGGTCAACCTCGTCACTCCCGCGCTATTTGCGAAGTATCCGAACCCGCAGGCATTGGCCGCCGCAGACCGCGCGGAGCTGGAAGGAATGATCCAGTCGACGGGGTTCTTCCGAGCCAAAGCGAATTCATTGCTGGGAATGGCTCAGGCGGTGTGTGACGACTTTGGCGGCGAGATTCCCGGCAAGCTTGCCCAGTTGGTCACTTTGCCTGGAGTTGGCCGCAAGACGGCAAACGTTGTCCTCGGGAACGCCTTCGACGTTCCGGGCATCACTGTTGATACTCACTTTGGTCGGCTTGCTCGACGTTTCGGGTGGACCGAGTTGGACGATCCGGTCAAGGTCGAGCATGAGGTCGGCGCATTGTTTCCCCGTAAAGAGTGGACGCTGCTATCTCACCGGCTGATTTTCCACGGTCGACGATGCTGCATGGCCCGTCGTCCAGCGTGCGGAGTATGTCCAGTCGCGCATTGGTGCCCGTCATACGGAGAAGGTCCGACCGACGAAAAGACCGCTGCCAAGATCGCCAAGTGGGGACCTAACGATCGACCGGATGTCACCGCGTGAAGACTCCCCGGCTTGCCGTATTTGTGACTGCTGCATTGACAGTGGTCACGTTGGCTGCCTGCGGGGCCCAGGACGCATCGTCGCCCGCAGGTGATCCGTTGCCCGTGCAAAGCTCTGCGGCGAGCACACCAACGAAGAGCACGGAGGGTTCCGATGTTCAATCGTTAGTCCAGGCAGCAGGACTTGCGCCCTGCCCCACAAGTGGGAATACACCGCCGGTTGACGGTGGTCTGCCCGAACTCACGCTGCCGTGTTTGGGCGAGGGCCCGGCGGTGAACCTGGCGGGGGTGCGCGGTCAGCCCATGGTGGTCAATGTCTGGCAGTCGTACTGCGTTCCTTGCGCGACCGAGCTTCCGATCCTCGGTCAGGTCTACCGTGAGCATTCCGATCAGATTCGGTTCCTCGGCATCGACCTTGCTGATGAGCGCGCTGCTGCTCTCAAGATGGCAGCCACTACCAAGATGGGATTCCCCTCGGTGACCGACCAGCAGTCAACCGTGCGTGGGCCACTGCGCATCGTGGGGGTGCCGACCACCATCTACGTCCGAGCCGACGGGGTGATCGCCGGTCGCAGTACGGGAGAGATCACCAGTCGAGCCCAATTGGTGAGTGACATTCAGAAGTACCTGGGTGTGCAGTTGTCATGAGCGAACAGCGTGCCCAGATGTTTGTTGATCCAGCCGACTTACCGGTGTGGATGCAGCAGCTGGGTCACGCATTGCCCGATGCAGATGTGACCGGCATCCGACGTGTTCCCGATGAGGCATCGACTCGACGTTCGTCTGTGCTCGCTTTGTTTGGTGAGACGGGCGGAATACCTGACGTCTTGATCCTGCAACGTGCTGCGGAACTGCGGGCACATGCCGGCCAACCGGCCTTTCCCGGTGGGCAATTGGATCCGGAAGACCGCACACCCGTCGACACTGCTTTGCGCGAAGCCCAGGAAGAGACGCGGCTCGATCCGAGCACAGTGACGGTTGTGGCGACCTTGCCAGAGATTTGGGTCCCGCCGTCTGGCTTTGTGGTGACACCCGTCATCGGTTGGTGGCATGAACCGATGCCGGTAGCCGTGGGCGATCCGGCGGAAGTCTCTGCTGTGTTCCGAGTCCCCATTGACGAACTGGTCGACCCGGTCAACCGAGTCGTGGTGACGCATCCCTCTGGTTTCACCGGTCCTGGTTTCGACACCAATGGAGTGATGATCTGGGGCTTCACCGCGCTACTGCTCGACCGGTTGCTCGACCTCGGCGGCTTCACTATTCCGTGGCAACCCGGGGCACGAGAAGTTTCCTTTGACCAGTTGCATGAGGCAGTTCGATCGGTTCCGCGGACGGGGGAACCGACATGAACGTTGTCGATGTCATCGTGATCGTCGCGGTTCTGCTGTTTGCGTGGTCGGGCTGGCAGCAAGGATTCGTCGCAGCGTTATGCAGCTTTACCGGTTTCATCGCGGGTGGATTGCTGGGCTCGTTTCTTGCCCCACTCATGCTCAGACAATTCCGCATCACCGGAGCTTTGGGATTGATCCTGACCCTTGGTGTGATTCTGGCGCTTGCCGTCGGTGGTCAAATCCTGGGGGCATTGGCCGCTCGACGACTCAACAAATACGTGACGAATCGGCCGATGCAATTCATCGACCATCTCGGTGGGGCATTGATCAACGTGCTGGCGGTGTGTGTCGTCGCCTGGATTCTGGCCGCGACGGTGACCGCAATGCCAGCATCTGCGGTGACCTCTCAGGTCCGTTCATCGACCGTGTTGGGTGCGATGGACGATGTCGTTCCCCAGCCAGTGCGCGATGCGGTTTCCAGTCTGCGCGGTGCGGTCAACGGCTCCGGTTTGCCGGAGCTCTTCGACACCTTTGGTGTGCTTCCTCCGGCACCAGTCGATCCGCCGGCCACGAACACGGTGCATTCGCCAGTGGTGCGGGAGGCGTTGAACTCGGTCGTGCGGGTGGAAGGGGCAGCGCCTGCTTGTTCTGCCGGGTTCACCGGTTCCGGGTTCGTTGTTGCACCCGAGCGCGTATTGACCAATGCCCACGTTGTGGCGGCTGTCCCCAATCCACATATTCATGTGCCGGGGAGTTCAGAGGTGCTGCTGGGTGAGACGGTCTACTTCGATCCCCGGATTGATGTCGCCATCATCGACGTTCCAGGTCTTACGGCAACCCCGCTGGAAATGAGTAAGCCAGTCTCTCGTGGGGATGACGTCATCATTGCTGGCTATCCCGGTGGAGGTCCGTTGACGGCATCTGCTGCTCGGGTGCGAGGACTCATTTCCTCCGACCTTGCGCGCGGAACCGATATCTACGGAAAACCGGGTGTGACTCGCGAGATCTACGCGTTACGTGGAGTTGCTCGCCCCGGAAACTCTGGTGGCCCACTGCTGACCACGAACGGTCGGGTAGCTGGTGTGGTCTTTGCCCAGGCCCAGGGTGATCCTCAGACGGCCTACGCGCTGACCGGTGACCAAGTCGAACATGCGATTTCGGTCGGTTCCGTCGCTACTCAACCCGTACCAGTCGGCGCTTGTCCTACTGGCTAACTGACGACTGGGGTTGATGCGTAGCCAGCCAGTTGACCAACAGGCCATTGACGACTTTGGGGGATTCCTCATGGATGAGGTGTCCGAGTTCAGGGAGTAACTGCCAGTCGTAATCACCGCTGACGAATGCGTCTGATCCTTCGCAGGTACGAGGAAGAACGGTTCGGTCAGCGGCACCGTGCAGATGCAGGACCGGGGAAGCGATGCTGGCAGCTCCAATACGTTGGACGAATCGTCGGCCATCCGGGCGAGGGATGGAACGCAGCACCCAACGGAAGTACTCCACCGAGCAGTGCGCGGTGTTGGAAACTTGCATGGCGGCGCGGTAGGTATCAGCGGTGTCGCGGTTAAGCCAGGATGAGTCCGCCGACCATTGATGAAGAAGGCGCTCGACCATCGCGGCGTTGTCAGCGACGAGTTGTCGTTCCGGAATCCACGGGCGTTGGAAACCGAACAGGTACTTCGATGCCATCAGTTGCGCGCGGTCGTGCATCATCGCGTGTCGCATCCGCTCGGGATGCGCTGATCCCATGACGCACAACCCAGCAACCACCTCTGGCTGCAAGGCAGCGACAGCCCATGCGATCAGACCGCCCATTCCTTGTCCGACGACGAATGCTTGGCGGGCACCGAGTGATCGAATAACCGATGCCACATCGTGGGTAGCGGTGGGGATGTCGTATCCCCGTGGAGGGTGGTCACTCCCGCAGTAGCCACGCAAGTCGATCGCGACTGCCCGAAATCCCGCCTTGGCGACGGCTGCCATGCAGGTGCGCCACGTCCACCAAAACCCGGGGAAGCCGTGCAGGAAAACAACGAGCGGGCCTTCCCCCATCGAGGTCACATGGAATCGACAGCTATTGGCCGACACCGTGGAATGAGTCCACGGGCCGGGCAGCGAGATGGTCTGCTCGGGTTCCATTGGCCGAAAGCTCAGTGGTTGCGCAGTTATGAATCAGTGCTTGACGAGAACGCGGCCTTGGTCTGCTCCAGTTGAGCGCGCGCCTTCTGGGGTCCCTTGACCTTCTTGACGTTCTTTCGACCGAACAGCGCGAGCAGAGCAGCAATGATGAATAGCGCGAGCGTAACGATTCCGTAGGCCACCCAAGGATCCATCCCGAAGTGGATCATTACCTGAGCGATGGTGATGAGTAGGAAGATCACGCCGAGGAATGCAATGACTCCCGCCACCACCAAAAGTCCGGCACCTTCCACGGCCTTGTTGGCGCTTTGCTTCACCTCAGCCTTGGCCAACTCGATCTGCGAATTGATCATCGTGGTGACATCGGATGTCGCCGATGAAACCAGCTCGCGGATAGTGGGTTCGTTGCCCTGGCCGTTCATGCTCATGGCGACAGGCTAGCCCGCAGAAAGGTCGGTAGCACCTGCACCTGCGTGTGCGCGCCCGCGACGATGCAGCCAGATAGCGGCGAGCAGTGCTGAGATGAGCGAGCCAGCCAGCACACCCAACTTCGCATCGGTCAGTAATGATTCGTTATCCACGAATGCGAGCTCACAGATCAGTAACGACACAGTGAAGCCCACCCCAGAGACCAAACCGACTGCACCGATGTCTCGCCAGCCAATCGCCTCATCCAAACTTGCTCGCGACAACTTCGTCAACACCTTGCTGGCGACAAAAATACCCACCGGCTTGCCCGCAACCAGGCCAATTGTGATGCCGAGTGCGATCGGACTGTGAAGCAAGCTGGACAGGCTCTTTCCCGCCAGCGATACCCCCGCAGCAAAGAACGCAAAAATTGGAACACACAGCCCAGCCGACCACGGGTGGATGGTGTGGGCATAAGCATCAACCGGTGGATGTTCCTCGTCCTCGTCGCAGGTTGCGCGAGTCAGCAGACCCAGTGCGACCCCGGCGATCGTGGCGTGAATCCCGGACGCATGCATGAGCAGCCATGCCAGCAGAGCTAACGGTAGGTAGATCCACCACCCGCGAATGCGTTGTCGTTGCGCCAACCAGTAGGCAGCTAGCACAGCAACTGCCCCGAGGAAGGGCAGCAGATCGAATCCGTGTGAGTAGAAGACAGCAATCACGATGATGGCGCCGAGGTCATCCACGACTGCCAGCGTCAGCAGGAACACTCGCACTTGTGCAGGTAGCTGCCGCCCGGCGACGGCAAGTACGGCAAGTGCAAAGGCGATGTCAGTCGCCATCGGGATGCCCCAACCCGACGGTTCTCCACCGTCGGCAGTGACATTGATCAGCACATAGATCAAGGCAGGAATCAGCATTCCACCGACAGCGGCGGTGGCCGGAACGATTGCAGTCGAAAACTGTCGCAACGAACCACTAACGAACTCTGCCTTGAGTTCCAAACCAGCGACGAAGAAAAAGACGGCCAGCAGACCGTCCGCTGCCCATTGCGAGACGGTGAGGTCCAGGTGAGCAAAGTGCGGTCCGACGACGGTGTTCGCCAGGTTGAAGTACGACGTTGACCACGGGCTATTGGCGATGATCATCGCTAGCGCGGCTGCAAGAAGCAGTAGTACGCCGCCGATTGTCTCGTTGCGCAGGACTTGCGCAACCTGGCTCGCGCGAGACCGGGCTGCAGTCATTCCTACCGGTTCGCTCACGTACTCATCCGATCAGAGTCGAGGCCTACGATGCCCACCGAGTGAGGTCGGTCCTAGTCCTCGTTTGTTTCGTCGTCCATGCCAGTTTGGATGAGTTGCATGACGGCCGGGTCTGCCAATGTCGTCACGTCGCCGAGGGAGCGATGTTCGGCGACATCGCGCAGTAGTCGGCGCATGATCTTGCCGGAGCGAGTCTTAGGTAACTCGGTCACGATGTGGACCTCGCGTGGCTTGGCAATCGCTCCGATCTCCTTCGATACGTGGGCGCGAAGTTCATCCACGGTGTCTGGATTGATATCCGCGTGATTGCGCAGAATCACGAACGCGACGATGGCTTGGCCGGTGGTGTCATCGCTGGCCCCTACTACCGCAGCCTCGGCTGTTGCCGGGAATGAGACCAGCGCGCTCTCTACTTCAGTGGTGGAGATTCGGTGTCCGGACACGTTCATCACGTCATCCACTCGACCGAGCAGCCAAATCGCACCATCGTCATCGAACTTGGCACCGTCTCCAGCGAAGTAGATGCCTGGCCAACGGGACCAGTAGGTATCGATGTATCGCTGGTCGTCGCCCCAGATTCCACGCAACATGGCCGGCCACGGTTCATTGAGAATCAGGTACCCGCCACCAGGAACACCGACTGACTGTCCGGCGTCATTCACGATGTCCACGCTGATTCCCGGCAACGCCGCCATTGCCGACCCCGGCTTGGTGGACGTAATGCTGGGCAGCGGGCTGATCATGATGGCGCCAGTCTCGGTTTGCCACCACGTATCAACGATGGGGCAACGGTCACCGCCGATGACGGTTCGGTACCACATCCAGGCTTCGGGGTTGATCGGTTCACCCACGCTGCCAAGCACTCGAAGCGACGACAGGTCGAACGACTGCGGAATGTCCCGACCCCACTTTGCGAAGGTTCGGATTGCTGTGGGCGCGGTGTAGAGCACGCTGACGTTGTAGTCCTGCACGATTTCCCACCAGCGACCCTTATGGGGAGTGTCGGGTGTGCCTTCATACATGACCTGCGTGACGCGGTTCGCCAACGGCCCGTAGACGACGTAGCTATGACCCGTTACCCATCCGACATCTGCGGTGCACCAGTACACGTCGGTATCAGGTTTGAGGTCGAATACGGCTTCATGCGTGAAAGCAGTTTGAGTGAGGAAGCCAGCACTGGTGTGCAGGATTCCCTTGGGCTGACCGGTGGTTCCCGACGTGTAAAGAATGAACAGCGGATGTTCGGAGTCGAACGCTTCCGGTGTGTGTTCAGCGGCCTGTCGGTCGAGAACTTCGGACCACCATTGGTCGCGGCCTTCAGTCCACTGGACGTCTTGTCCGGTTCGATTGACCACCAACACATCGGTGACGCTGGGGCAGTCTGCGAGGGCCTCATCGACCGCACCCTTGAGTCCGAATGCCGATCCGCGTCGGTAACCACCATCGGCGGTGATGACGACTTTCGCCTGGGCATCGTTGATTCGACTCCGCAGGGCTTCTGAACTAAACCCGCCGAAAACCACCGAATGAACTGCTCCGATACGAGCGCACGCCAGCATCGCAATGACGGCCTCGGGAATCATCGGCAAGTAGATGGCCACCCGGTCGCCTGCCGTCACACCAAGCTCGGTTAACGCATTGGCTGCTCGACTCACCTTTTCCAGCAGATCGCGGTAGGTGAGGTCTTGGGTGTCTCCCGGTTCACCGACAAAGTGGATAGCCACTTGATCGCCATGGCCAGAAGCCACATGTCGATCGACGCAGTTGTACGCAACATTGAGCCTGCCGCCGACGAACCAGCGCGCGAACGGTGGATGTGACCAGTCGAGCACCTGCTCGAAGTCGGTCTCCCAGTCCAGGCGCTGGGCCTGCTGTGCCCAGAAGTCCAGCCGATTGTCGGCTGCCTGCCGATACAGCTCATGGGCAGCTTCCGCCTGCTCGGCGAACTGTGGCGGTGGCGGGAACGAACGATCTTCGTGTAACAGGTCTTCCAGTGCGTCTTTGCTCACAACACGAACCTAGGCCGACGCGACGAAGAAAACCCCTTCAATGCCGAAACACGTCAGACCGATGGGACCAAATCGGCTGCCGGATGCGTCGTAGTGGGTGACAATCGTTTGACGTCCTCGCGTTTGATAGATCGGAAACCAATGAGTCGCATCCCAGGTTGGGCATTGCTCGTCGCCGCTGTTGCTGCGGTCGGGTCCATCGTGTTCCTTATCCCGGATAGCAAGCCGGATGCGTCTCAGGTTGTTGCGGTTGGCGAAAACAACGCCCCGCAGTCGCAGAGCCCGTCACCGACGAATACCTCCGGAGTCACGGTTCCGGCAGCAGAGCAACCCCAGTTGGAGATCAAGAAGCTCGCGCCAGGAGAGAAGGCCCCACAGTTCGTCGTACTGAGCTTCGACGGTGGCGTGGAGAGCAAGACCGGCCTGATGACCCATTACCTGGATCTGGCTAAGTCCGTGGGCGGTCGTTTCTCCTTCTACATTTCCGGCGTTTATCTGATCCCGGATAACAAGCACAAGCTCGTCTACGACCCGCCCAAGCATGCCCGCGGAACTTCAGCGATTGGGTTCGGTGATCCCGGCATCATCAAGACTCGTATCGATGTCTTGACCCGTGCATGGGTAGAAGGCAACGAGATCGGTACTCACTACATGGGCCACTTCTGTGGAGCTAATGGTGTGGGAGCGTGGAACGCTGCTGACTGGACGAGCGAGATCGACCAGTTCAACTCCTCTATTGACGACTGGCGGCAGAACAACCCGCAGGCGGCAACGGCAGGACCATTACCGTTCAGCTCCGAAGTGGTCAAGGGCGGTCGTACGCCATGTCTGGAAGGCAACCGCCACGCACTGTTCACTGCTATCAAGCAGGCCGGTTACGTGTACGACGCCTCCGGTTCGGGTGGTCTGCAGTGGCCGAAGAAAATGAAGAAGTGGGGTATTTGGGAACTGCCGCTGGAGGCGATCAAGGTCCCTCACCTCGGCATGACGTTGTCCATGGACTACAACTTCTTGGCTAACCAGAACAACGCTCAGACCACTGCGTCTCCAGAGAAGTGCGCTCAGATCGAACGTGACAGTGAGCAGGCATACAGCGATGCTTTGGATGGCGCATACAAGGGGAACCGCGCTCCGTTGATCTTGGGTAACCACATGAACAACTGGGTGTGCAATGCCTATACGAATGCGTTGACTAGCTTCGTGAAACAGGCGCATGAGAAGTACCCGGACGTGCAATTCATCTCGATGCTCGACTTGGTGCATTGGATGGAAGCTCAGGATCCGGCGGTCCTCAAGAAACTGCAGAAACAGCCTGCTGTCTACTAGTCGGGTGACACGTTCGTTCGATCCCGTTACTGACCTCGCTGCTGCCGCTGAGCTACCTGGTGTGGCGCAGGCCGCCGCCAATGCGCGTACTCGGGTTGACGAGTTGTTGTTCGACCGTGCTTTACGGCCTAAGGCAGTAGAGCTAGCGGCTGATGTCGCGCTTGGTAATGCCCACGCCAGTACAGCGATGGATGGCGTGGAAATCCCCATCACCGCGTGGCTCTCCGGTGACGCGCTGGACGATTCAGCCATGGGACGAGTCGCTGCCGGGGTCTGGCGGTTAGAGACCAAGCTGCGCGATCTTGTCCCAGTGTGGAGCACTGCTCCGTTGCAGGCGTTGGCGCAGATGCACACCTTGGTGGCCAGCGATGTGGCGACTCCCGACGAATTGGGTCGTCCACGTTCGACGGATGATGCGGAAGATCCCTTGCGATTGCGCAGTCTGGTGCCCGCCGATGAGGTTCCCCCGGCATTGGCTGTGCTGGCTCGTATGACCCAGATCAACTCTGCCAAGGTCCCCGCTGTGGTGGAGGCTGCAGTGGTTCACGGCGAACTCTTGCGATTACGACCATTCCGGTTGGGCAGCGGGCCGGTGGCGCGTGGAGCTGGACGATTGGTGATGAGCCAACGTGGACTGGACCCTGACTTACTGCTGATGAATGACGCCGCGACTTTCTCGATTGGTCGTCCGGGGTATGTGGATGCCGCCAGAGGCTACATCTCAGGTGAACCTGACGGAGTCGCTCGATGGCTGAGATTTGTTGCCGAATCGGTCGCAGTGGGCGCTCGCATGTCTTCTGAACAACTCCACCAACTCTGACCTGACAGAGCAACAACGGTGGGCGTTCTGACAGAGCCACAACAAAAGCAATGGCTCCACTTTTCAGTGGAGCCATTGCGATGGTCATATTCAGTTGTAGAGATCAAGCGTGCGATTTATTTGGCTGTGGATCTTTGCCACCCTGACGAGGGTTGGTCGCCGCGTGGGTTCTACGACTGAATATTTTGTTTTTCTAACAACCCAAGTCTCGGCGGTTGGCTAAGCGAACTTCAGTTTTCGATTGCCATGTCCCCCAACCTGCCTAATCGCGATTTACGTGGCTGGTCAAGATCCATAAGACAACGCCGAAGGCCCCCGCGTTTGGGGGGATGCGGGGGCCTTCATGTCGACATCTTGGGGGGAAGTGTCGACGGAGGTCAGTTGGTGTCCTTCTCCGAAGAGTGACTACCTCGTGACCGAGCGTTATTAGTCTCACCCGAGATCTCGCAAAAAGCAAAATCGAGTGTGGGTATTCACCCGTTCGGCACGGTGCGTGATCGGCGGTGCATCACTGGTGTGGTTGGTGAGGGCCTGTCCGGTTGCGCAGGAGCGCTTCTAAGGCCCGGGTTCGATCACGGGGATGGTCTCGCCGATCGAGTCGCTCGTTGAGCAGATCAACTGCTTCTCGGCCACGACCAGAATGGAACAGAGCGGCGATTTGAGTGTCTTGGATGACTTCCATTTGGGCTTTGCTTCCACCGAAGCGGCCTGCCATTGGCCACAGTTTTGCCAGTTGGTCTGCACAGGTATCGAACTGGCCGGCCACATAAAGACTCAATGCGTTGATGAGCGGAACTGCAAGCTGGCGCATCTTCACATCACCTCGTGAGCAGTAACGCGAGAGGTGTTGGAGTGATTCGCTATCGGAGTCAGCGGCAAACGCGATGGCAGCATGCATGGCTGCAAACGTCGTCGTTGGTTGTCTGGCGGCTTCACCAGCAGCCTCGATAACGGGGCGAACACTGGGAATCGTCACATCCACCGACTCCACCCGACATCGCCAGAGCAGCGATGCCGAGTCAACCAATGCGCGAGTTCCGGTGACTGATGGCGGAGCCAGTTGACGGTGATACCGACTCAAGACAGCCCGTTCGTCATCCAAAGCAAGTTCGTGTAGGGCGGCATGCCAACTGAAGTGGGCGCGATGGACGGCATCGCGACCGCAGGTATCGATCCATTCGTCGATCCAGTGCAATCCCGTCTTGTGCTGACCGGTTTCATAAAAGACATGGCTCAGCGCATGCACAGACGTTCCCGCTTCGGGCTCGGCTGCAAGCGATCGAGTCGCTAGCTTCTCGGCCTGTTCCCAGCGCCCTTGTTCCTGAAGAGTGAAGGCGCGTAAACCGTTGAACCACCAGTCGTCTCCGTAGGCTCCGGCGAGATAGTCGACGGTTGACCATGCATGTTCGGGCACGTCGTAGATACCGGAGAACGCGATCGTCGGGATGGCCACTGAGGTGGCGACGGCATCGCGCGGGAATTCGCGTAGGTATCGCTGCAGCAAGTCTTGATGCCCGGGTGTGCCATTGATCCGAGCAGCCAGCGTGCGAATCACCGCTGCTTCTCGTTCGGTAGCGCTTTGGGCGCTGCCCAGGGCGAATTGCAGATGCTGCTGCTGATCGACCGGGGCATCAAATTCGTGACCCAGTACAGCCATGAGCAAGTGAGCCATGCCGAATTCAGGGTCTCGCTCGATCGCGAGTTCGAGGCTCTCCTGTACCCCAGACTGAACTTTCAGTAATCGAGCTAACGCTTCGTTGTAGAAACCTGCCGCACTCGCGTTAGTGGTCAGCTTTAGTCCGTACAGGTCGTGGCTGGTCTGGCTCCGCGCAGGCAACAGCTTGGCGTTGGCTAGTAGGTCAGCCGCAAGTTCCTGAGCCTGTACCCGAATCTCGGGGATAGCCGTGGTCTCCCACAGGCCGCCTCGACGGATCGGCCCGATGGCCAGCAAGTTCTTGTTCGCTGACCCATCACGTCGCAGGACTTGCCCAGCATCGTCGGTATCTATGCCCGTGCCCAGTTGGTGAGCCCGTGCTGTTCCGGTTCCCAACAAGTTGGCCAGGAGCAGTTCACCGGTCCCGGCTTCTGCGATGAGCGGACCAGCTCCCGTGCAGTCCACCACGGCCTGAACGTTGAGTTGTTCGCCGTTGGTGAGTCGGATGTTGATGGCATGCTCAAGCTCAGTCGCGCCGATGACTCCGGCCGAGTGAATGATCAGGCGTCCGCTGAGCTGCAACTGTTCAATCTCAGCCGCTGCTTCGGGGGCCATCCGGTGGCGTAAGACATCCCATCGACGGGCATCGCGGTCGATGAACTCTTGTTGGTCACTCAGGGAGAGTTTCTGCCACAGCTCATTGGTGATGGGGCGAAGTGAATCGAAGCCTGGTCGCCAGTCGCCGAACTGTTCGGTGCTCTTGGACAGATGGTCGGCAACAAGGGTGCGTAGTTCGATGAGGGAAACGTGTTCAGGAACGTTCGGGCTTTCCATCTGACCGGCTGCCGGTCGGTGTGCTTTCGGGATGAGGCCACGGCGGCTGACTGCGTGGATGACCTTGTCGGGATCTTTGGCTAAGGCCAACGCAAGGTCGACCATGGTGAGCCCAGTGCCGACAAGCAAGATGTGGTCGCCAGTGAGATATTCGTCTTGTTTGGCGCAGGTATGCCAACCGTCCGGGATAAAGCGATCTGCTTCGAGTAATTCCGTCGGTGCCCAGGAACGATCGGTGCGAGGCGTGCCGGTTGCCATCACAACCGCATCCGCCCGGAATCGGGTGCCAGCATTCAACCGGACGGTGAAGCCGGCTCGGCCTTGCGCGACTCGTGGGGTGACGTCGATGCACTGTTCGTAGATTCGAGTCAGGCTGGCTGGCGATGTTTGTGCTGCCTGGTTCAAACAGTGCTCCACATACTGGCCAAACAGAGCACGAGGAACAAAGTCAGTCCCGGCGTATTGGTGACCGCAAGCGTGTAACCAGTTAAGGAAATGATCAGGCTCGTCGGCGAAGGCGCTCATCTTCGCGGCCGGAACGTTGAGTCGATGCTCTGGATCGTTTGTGCTGTACGAAAGTCCTCGGCCAGTTG
>JBDHZU010000021.1:0-21777 GCA_039812085.1 Candidatus Nanopelagicales bacterium
TCGGATCGCTGCCGTCGATGAACGGGTTCACGCATTTCTTCACGTCACGGCAGAACAAGCGCGGGCACATGCCGACGATGTTGATGCTCGTCGCGCCCAGGGCGACAAGTTAGGTGAACTTGCTGGTGTTCCGCTGGCATTGAAGGACATCTTTGCTACCCAAGGCATCCCGACGACTTGCGGCTCCAAGATCCTCGAAGGGTGGTTGCCGGTCTATGACGCCACCGTCGTTCAACGGTTGCGCGCCGCGGATGTCGTCGTGCTGGGTAAAACCAACATGGACGAATTTGCCATGGGGTCGTCCACAGAACATTCTGCGTACGGTCCCACCCGAAACCCATGGGACACCGATCGAATCCCGGGTGGTTCCGGTGGGGGTTCGGCTGCTGCCGTCGCTGCCTTTGAGGCGCCGTTGGCTATTGGTACCGATACGGGTGGTTCCATTCGTCAACCCGCGTCTGTCACCGGAACGGTGGGGGTGAAGCCCACCTACGGTGCAGTTTCTCGATACGGCCTAGTGGCACTCGCGTCATCTTTGGATCAAGCCGGGCCGTGTGCGCGAACAGTCTTGGATGCTGCTCTGTTGCATGAGGTCATTGCCGGTCACGATCCGATGGATTCGACCAGCATCACCGACCCGCTGCCTGACGTGGTGGCTGCCGCCCGTCGAGCCGATGTGCGCGGGATGACGATCGGATTGGTGAAGGAGCTTGGCGGTGACGGCTACCAGGCAGGAGTCAAACAGCGCTTTGATGAGGCAGTCGCAGTCTTGACCGAACTGGGCGCCAATGTGGTGGAAGTTTCCTGCCCGAACTTCGAGTACGCGTTGTCGGCCTACTACCTGATCTTGCCGAGTGAAGCGTCCAGCAACCTGGCCCGCTTTGATGGGATGCGCTACGGACTGCGCGTTGCGGATAACGGGTCCAACAATGTCGAACAGGTCATGTCCGCTACTCGTGCCGCCGGATTTGGTGACGAAGTGAAGCGTCGCATCATGCTCGGCACGTACGCGTTAAGCAGTGGGTACTACGACGCCTACTACGGTCAAGCACAGAAAGTGCGAACCCTGATCGCACGTGACTTCGCGGCAGCATTCGATACCTGTGACGTGCTCATTTCTCCCACTGCCCCGACCACGGCATTCAAACTGGGGGAGAAGCTCGACGATCCGGTGGCGATGTACCTCAACGACATCGCCACGATTCCAGTCAATCTGGCCGGAAATGCCGCAATGAGCCTACCGATCGGCACCGCGCCGGAAGACGGTCTGCCAGTGGGGTTGCAGATCATGGCGCCTGCCATGGCAGACGATCGCCTGTACAACGTTGGTGCAGCGTTGGAGCAAGCATTGGTTGATCGTCGGGGCCATCACGTCATCCAGGAGGCTCCCGCGCTATGACCACCACTGATCTTTCTCAAGCGGCGCATGTCGCCGCACCGGAATACGACGCTGCCTTGGATACCTACAAGCCAGTGCTCGGCTTCGAAACGCACGTTGAGCTGTCGACTCAGTCGAAGATGTTCTGTTCTTGTCCCGCCCATTTCGGTGGTGAGCCGAACACTCACACCTGCCCCACCTGTTTGGGTCTACCGGGATCAATGCCTGTCGTCAACAAAGCGGCGGTCGAGGCAACGATCCGAATTGGGCTTGCTCTGAATTGCTCAATCGCATCGTGGAGTCGATTCGCGCGCAAGAACTACTTCTACCCGGACATGCCGAAGGACTACCAGATCAGCCAGTACGACGAACCGCTGTGCTTCGACGGCTACCTGGATGTGGATGTGATCGACGCAGACGGTGCTCACCACAGTGTTCGCGTTGGCATTGAACGCGTTCACATGGAAGAGGACACCGGAAAGCTGCTGCATGCTGGTGGTGACACAGGCCGAATCCATGGCGCTGATTACTCGCTCGTGGATTACAACCGTGCCGGTGTCCCTTTGATCGAGATTGTCACTAAACCGATCGAAGGCACTGAAGGTCTAGCACCAGAAGTAGGTCGGGCATACGTGACTCAACTTCGTGATGTGGTGAAGTCGCTTGGTGTCTCGGATGTTCGTATGGAGCAGGGTTCACTGCGTTGCGATGCCAACGTCTCGATCATGCCGCGTGATGCCTCCGAGTGGGGAACCCGCACAGAGACCAAGAACGTCAACTCGTTCCGCAGTATCGAGCGTGCCATTCGCTCCGAGATCGTGCGCCAAGCTGACGTTCTGAATGCAGGGCAGAAGGTTATTCAAGAGACCCGTCACTTCGACGATGCATCCGGCAAGACCACGTCGGGTCGCGAGAAGTCCGATGCCGAGGACTATCGCTACTTCCCGGAACCTGACCTCATCCCGGTCGCGCCTGATGCGGCGTGGGTGGAGCAATTGCGTTCCGAGCTACCGGAAAATCCGGCGATCCAACTCAAACGTCTGCAAGACGAGTGGGGGATCAGCGACTTCGATATGCAGTCGGTGATCGCTGCTGGTGCGACGGACCTTGTGGTGGCGACGACAGAAGCCGGTGCTGACCACGTGGCGGCCCGTAAGTGGTGGCTTGGTGAACTGGCACGACGCGCAAATGAACAAGGCGTCGAGCTGGATGAGTTGCCAATCACGCCCGCTCAGGTTGCACGAGTCGTTGCCCTCATTGACGAAGGCACCGTCAACGACAAGCTCGCTCGTTCCGTCATCGAGGGTGTGTTGGAAGGTGAAGGCGAGCCGGATGAGGTTGTCGCTAGCCGTGGACTGGCCGTGGTGTCCGACGATGGTCCGTTGCTCGCTGCCATTGACGAAGCGATTGCTGCCAATCCGGATGTTGCCGACAAGATCCGTGGCGGGAAAGTGCAGGCCGCTGGTGCACTCATTGGCGCGGTGATGAAGGCGA
The DNA here is from genome assembly GCA_039812085.1 of Candidatus Nanopelagicales bacterium. GTDB lineage: Bacteria > Actinomycetota > Actinomycetes > S36-B12 > UBA10799 > JBDHZU01. The sequence goes on from JBDHZU010000021.1 coordinate 2,873, forward strand.
CTCGTGGACAGGCAGATGCCGGTCGTGTGCGTGAACTCTTGCTGGAACGCCTCGGGGTGAGTTGATCTTTGGCCCACGCGGTGTGCCGACGAGACATATCGCTAGGTGGTCGGCATGATCGTCACATGACCGCGCCGATCAATTTCCGCAAAGCCAGTGCCATCGCAATTGCGAGTACCGCCACTGTTGGATTACTCGTCGGATGTTCTGGCAATAGTCAGACCAACGCGACTTCGACCCCGACGAGTGCCTCGGCATCAGCAGGCCCGACCTCGGCATACAGCGGTCACGTTTACGAACTGTCCTCGGGTTCCATCGCCATTCATGGTGTGAGCCCGCGAAAGGTCACCTCTGGCTCTGCGACGGCAACCGGAACGGCGGGTTCGGTATCCAAGCTGTACATCGTCACTACTGACGGAGCAGCGGTTGGTGCCGGTGCGGCGATTCATCTGGAATTGAATCCAGATTCGGATGTCGCAACGGGAGGCGTGATCACGTTTGCCGGTGAAGAAAAGTCGTGGAATGTCGTCCCGGAGACGGGCAAAGTCGAAATCGTGAATTCCGATACCGATGCCACGATCAAGACCACGACGCCGATTCAAGTCACCCGAGAAGGCTCATCCGACAAGGTTCCGTTGACGTTCGTATTGAACGGTAAGACCTTGTTGCTGCAGCCAGGGGAGTAGCTCAGCCGGCCTCTTCAGTGTGCGGGTGGTTGTGCTCGTAGAAGTTATGCCCGCCGACCCGTCGAAGATCGACGATTGCCTTGCGTTGTTCGTGGACCTGCTCATCGGCTAACCGCGAGTCCAAGAGCACCCCGTCGATCATCGACATGATCTCGTCCGGGAACTCCAAAGGTACAAAATGCGTGCCGGGCAGAACATGAATCTGGGCGTGCTCAATCTCCTCGGCAAAAGCGACCACTTCGCGCATTGAGGTCAACGTGTCCATCGCGCCAGCGGCAACCGTGATCGGAACCTCGAGGAATGACGTATCGAGTCGAGCGTGATCGGTGCTCTCGGGGAACAGGTGGAAGTACCACCCAAAGTCGTGGCGGCTGAACGCTTCCATCCACGGCACCATGTCTTCTGCTTTGGCGCTCGGCATGATCAGACCCGTGTGACGCATGAACTCGGCCGACATTTTGTTCTTCGGCATGAGTTGGGCCATGGCAGTCAGTTCTGGCCCGAACAGTTCACCAGCGAATGACAATGCCTTGCCCACATGACGACGTAGCGGCTTGGGAACCATGAAAGGCGCGAAGGCAGCTTCGGCAGTTCCACCGGGAACTCCGGCCACCATGACCATTCCGGCCACTCGCTCGGGTGCTTGAGCAGCGACTGCAAAGCTCACATTCACGCCATAGGACCAGGCCACAAACAAGGCATCATCGATCTCACACACATCCATCAGAGCGAAGGTGTCGGCGACGTGGTCTTCCAGTCGAATCCGGGACAGATCAGCGGGCCGATCAGATCCCAGTGAACCGCGATGATTGAAGCCATAGACGGTGTATCCACACTCTGGGTCGAGCAGGCGGGGCCATGCTTCGGGCGGAACTCCGAGGCCGTTGCACACCACGAGTGTCGGACCGGTTCCGTTGTTGGTCCACCCGAGTAACTGCGTGCCGTCCTCAGACGTGAACTTGAAGGTGGAATACACGTCCTCCATGGTGACATGTCACCGGGCGAATGGTCGCAATAGCGTCGGCGTAACCTGGGAGTCATGTCTGAAGGCTCTGCCGATCTGAAGCCCCGTAGTCGTGTTGTTACCGATGGTCTTGAGCGTGCACCAGCTCGCGGCATGTTGCGAGCAGTTGGCATGGGAGACGAAGACTTCGCCAAACCACAAATTGGGGTAGCGAGTTCCTGGAACGAGATCACCCCGTGCAACTTGTCGCTAGATCGACTGGCAACCAACGCCAAAGAAGGCGTTCATGCAGCCGGTGGATTCCCTTTGCAATTCGGAACCATCTCGGTGTCAGACGGCATCTCGATGGGTCACGAGGGCATGCACTTTTCGCTGGTCAGTCGAGAGATCATCGCGGACTCAGTGGAAGCGGTGATGCAGGCAGAACGCCTGGACGGAATGGTCAACTTTGCCGGATGTGACAAGAGTCTTCCCGGCATGCTCATGGCAGCCGCCCGCATCGACCTTGCCAGTGTCTTTGTCTACGCCGGTTCGACCCTTCCTGGGCAAGCAAAACTGTCCGATGGGTCATCCCGAGAGGTCACCATCATTGATGCCTTCGAGGCAGTGGGCGCTTGCTCTCGTGGCCTGATGTCTCGAGAAGATGTCGATGCCATCGAACGAGCAATCTGTCCGGGTGAAGGTGCGTGTGGCGGCATGTACACCGCCAACACCATGGCCTCGGCCGCTGAAGCGATGGGGATGTCTTTGCCAGGCTCGGCGGCTCCGCCTGCCGTGGATCGTCGGCGTGATGGATTCGCTCGTCGTTCAGGTGAGGCTGTAGTCGAACTGCTTCGGCAGGGGATCACCACTCGCGACATCATCACCAAGGAATCGTTGGAGAACGCCATCAGCGTGGTGATGGCATTTGGTGGTTCCACCAATGCCGTGCTGCACCTGTTGGCTATTGCTCACGAAGCGGATGTGGATCTGACGCTGGCTGACTTCACTCGGATCGGTGAGCGGGTGCCGTTGCTGGCTGACGTCAAACCATTCGGTCGCTACGTGATGAGCGATGTCGACCGAGTCGGTGGCGTGCCGGTGGTGATGAAGGGCTTGTTGGACGCTGGCTTGTTAAACGGTGACTGCATGACTGTCACCGGTAAGACCGTGGCAGAAAACCTCGAAAGCATCGATTCCCCTGATCCTGATGGCGACATCCTGCATGCCATGAACTCTCCGCTGGACTCTACTGGCGGCATCACGATCCTGAATGGATCGTTGGCCCCAGAAGGAGCTGTTACCAAGAACGCGGGAGTCGGCGTCGATGTGTTCACTGGCACCGCGCGGGTATTTGAACGTGAACGTGCCGCTATGGATGCACTGGAAGATGGAACTATCCAGGCGGGCGACGTGGTGGTCATCCGCTACGAAGGTCCCAAGGGTGGTCCCGGCATGCGCGAAATGCTCATGATCACCGGTGCCATCAAGGGTGCTGGCTTGGGCAAGGACGTCATGTTGCTGACCGATGGTCGGTTTAGTGGTGGGACGACAGGACTATGCGTCGGACACATCGCACCAGAAGCTGCCGTGGGCGGACCCATCGCCTTTGTCGAAGACGGTGATCAGATCACCATCGACATTAGTAACGGAAAGCTCGATCTCGATGTCGAGGAAGACGAGCTGCAGCGTCGCCGCAAGGGATGGGAGCCGGTTGCTCCGATGTTCTCGCGCGGTGTGCTGCACAAGTACGCGCAGTTGGTCGGATCGGCCAGCAAGGGTGCCGTGTGCGACTGATGCCGTCATGCATCCGGGCATGTATGATGCTCTGGTGCGTTACTTCAGCATCCTCGTAGTAAGCCGCCCGCGCGGTCACTGACACCACTCAGTAGTCGCGCGGACCCCTCGTCGATCCTTCGGGAGCGGGGGGTTCTTTGTTGCTCAGGCTAGATGCGATCCATCAGGCCGGGGCACAAGGAAACAGTCGGGTGTGGTGAGCGGACGTTTTCGCTCGTCCGCTCACCACGGCCGACTGACACCGATTTCCGGTGTGGCCCGCCAACGCCACAACGGAATTGCCTAGCCGTAAGTAAGAGGGAGCACTGAGCGAAATGACTGGCGAAACGATGACCGGGGCGGCAAGCCTGATCCGGTCGCTAGAAGCAGCCGAAGTGGACACTGTCTTCGGCATTCCGGGTGGCGCGATTCTTCCCGCCTACGACCCATTGATGGATTCGGAGAAAGTCCGACACATCCTCGTCCGACATGAGCAGGCCGCCGGGCATGCTGCCGAGGGGTATGCGTACTCCTCGGGCCGAGTCGGCGTGTGTATGGCCACCTCTGGTCCCGGTGCCACCAACTTGGTGACCCCAATCGCTGATGCCTACATGGACTCGGTGCCGATGGTCGCGATCACCGGACAGGTTGCCAGTGGATCGATTGGTACGGACGCGTTCCAAGAGGCCGACATCAGTGGCATCACAATGCCCATCACCAAGCACAACTTCCTGGTCACGGATCCAGCGGAAATCCCTAGCGCCGTCGCCAGTGCCTTCCACATCGCCAGCACGGGTCGCCCCGGCCCGGTATTGGTGGACGTGTCCAAGGATGCGTTGCAGGCCCAGACCACGTTCCAGTGGCCCGAGCAGATCGACCTGCCTGGCTACCGACCCAAGACCAAGCCACACAGCAAGCAGATACGCGAAGCCGCCAGCATGATGCTGGCCGCCAAGCAACCGGTGCTGTACATCGGTGGTGGCGTGGTGCGAGCGAACGCTTCCACAGCGCTGATCCAGTTGGCGGATCTCACCGGAATCCCGGTGGTCACCACCCTGATGGCGCGTGGTGCGTTCCCGGATTCGCATCCCGCTAACTTGGGAATGCCGGGTATGCACGGCACAGTGCCAGCGGTTGGTGCGTTGCAACAATCCGATCTGATCATTGCAATCGGTACCCGGTTCGACGATCGCGTGACTGGTCACCTGCCGTCTTTTGCCCCGAAGGCTGCAGTCATTCATGCGGACATCGATCCCGCTGAAATCGGCAAGAACCGTCATGCCGATGTGCCGATCGTGGGAGATGCTCGCGAGGTCATCACGGAACTGACCGCTGCAATCACCGCGCTACAGAGCACAGGTACCAGTGCGGATTATGAAGCCTGGTGGGCGCAATTGAACGAATGGCGCCAGGAGTTCCCCCGCGGCTACGACACCCCCACGAATGGTGAAGTTGCGCCGCAGTACGTGATTGAACGCATTGGTGCTGCTGCCGGACCGGACGCCTACTACGTCGCAGGTGTTGGCCAGCATCAGATGTGGTCATCGCAGTACATCAACTACGAGAAGCCCGGCCACTGGATCAACTCCGGTGGTCTGGGAACGATGGGATTCTCTGTCCCTGCCGCGATGGGCGCCAAGGTTGGTTCGCCCGACAGCGTCGTGTGATCAATCGACGGTGATGGTTGCTTCCAGATGACGAATCAAGAACTCGCGACTTGTGCCATCAACGACATCCCGATCAAGGTTGCGGTCATCAATAACGGCACCCTCGGCATGGTCCGCCAGTGGCAGTCACTGTTCTACAACGAGCGCTACTCCCACACGGATCTGCAAACACATCGCATTCCGGATTTCGTGAAGCTGGCTGACGCTTACGGTTGTCATGGTTTGCGGTGTGACAACCCAGACGAGGTGGATGCCACGATCGAGAAGGCGATGTCGCTCAACGATGCGCCGGTGGTGGTCGACTTCCAAGTCCACAAGGACGCGATGGTGTGGCCGATGGTCCCTGCGGGCACCAGCAACGACATGATCACCATCGCGCGAGACCTCGCGCCAGCGTGGGATCGGGAGGACTAAGAGATGTCACGTCACACGTTGTCTGTCTTAGTGGAAAACAAGCCAGGTGTGCTCGCCCGAGTTGCTGCGTTGTTCTCGCGTCGAGGGTTCAACATCGACTCACTCGCAGTGGGACCGACCGAAGATCCGAACATCTCTCGGATGACGATTGCTGTTGAGGTGACAGGTCTGCCGCTTGAGCAGGTCACCAAGCAGTTGAACAAGCTCATCAACGTCATCAAGATTGTTGAGCTGGAGCCGGATTCAACCGTCACGCGTGAGTTGATTTTGGTCAAGGTGCGGGCTGATCTGGAGACGAGATCCCATGTGCTGGAAACGGTGAACCTGTTTCGGGCCAAGGTCGTTGACGTGGCACCGGACACGGTGACTATTGAGGCCACCGGTGATCGAGGAAAGATCGACGCCTTGCTCAAGGTGCTGGAACCATTCGGTATCCGAGAACTGGTTCAGTCCGGCATGGTGGCTGTCTCTCGCGGGCCACGGTCTATCACCGACCGTTCACAGCCGAAACGCTGATCGAAGAACCTGAATAAGTACGCAAGCGCCTGGAGTCGCGTTCATTGCTGACGACTTCGGCGCTCTCGGCTGGTTCATCGAATGTGAGTACCCAAAGCCGGGATGTAACCGGAAAATCTGCGCCGCGTACCCTCGTATTCGGCGCATCAACACCAGTAATACCAATCTGAAGGAGACACCGACCGTGGCTGAGCTGTTCTACGAAGCCGATGCAGACCTCTCGATCATTCAGGGGCGCAAGGTCGCCATCCTGGGCTATGGCTCGCAGGGCCACGCGCATGCACTGAGCTTGCGTGATTCCGGCGTGGACGTACGAGTTGGACTAGCCGAAGGTTCTAAGAGCCGGGCAAAGGCGGAAGCTGAAGGTCTTAAGGTTACTGATCCAGCAACGGCTGCGGCCGAAGCTGATCTGATCATGGTGCTGGTGCCAGACCCCGTCCAGCGTGACCTCTACACCGAGGCCATCGAGCCGAATCTCAAGGAAGGCGATGCGCTGTTCTTCGCGCATGGCTTCAACATCCGGTACGGCTACATCACCCCACCGGAAACCGTCGACGTGTGCATGGTTGCCCCCAAGGGTCCTGGTCACTTGGTTCGTCGTGAGTACGTCGCCGGTCGTGGTGTGCCCGCCATCGTCGCCGTCGAGCAGGATGCGACCGGTCAGGCATGGCCACTGGCGTTGTCGTACGCGGCAGCGATTGGCGCGTTGCGTGCCGGTGGCATCAAGACCACCTTTACCGAAGAAACCGAAACGGACTTGTTCGGTGAGCAGGCTGTTCTGTGTGGCGGCGCTAGCCAGCTCGTCATGTACGGCTTTGAAACGTTGGTTGAGGCCGGTTACCAGCCTGAGGTTGCTTACTTCGAGTGCTTGCATGAGCTCAAGCTGATCGTCGACCTTATGTACGAAGGCGGCATCGCCAAGCAGCGCTGGTCAGTGTCCGACACCGCTGAGTACGGTGACTACGTCTCTGGCCCCCGCGTGATCGACGAGCGCGTCAAGGAGAACATGAAGGAAGTTCTGGGAGATATCCAGAACGGTGCCTTCGCCAAGCGATTCATCGATGATCAGGATGCGGGCGCGCCGGAGTTCGCAGAACTTCGTGCCAAGGGCGAGCAGCACCCGATCGAGGCCACGGGCCGTGAGCTACGCAAGCTGATGAGCTGGGTGGACTCTGGTGACGACGACTACACCGAGGGCACAGCCGCTCGCTAGAAATCGTTTATTCACAACTGGTGATGGATTGGTCTGACGACTGATTCGTCACCAGTTGTGGTTTGCGGTCAGTCCAAGAAGAAGTCTTTTTGCAGACTGTCTGCCGCGTCGGGGTTGCAGGCGTAAGGCAGAAAGTCCGTCACCCCAGCGGCACGGAGAACGGACTCGTCAATCTCAGTCTGGCCTGTGCGTCGGCTGGTCAGAATCGCCCAGGCCGCATCAGCCATGATCTCGGGCTTACGGCACAGATCCACTGCTTCTTCGCTTGCGATGTTGTTGGTGATAGCTGCGGTGGCGATGTAGGTCTGTGGCCACAAGGTGTTGACGCTGATGTCGTATTCGGCGAACTCCTGCGCCATGCCGATGGACAGTAATGTCATGCCGTACTTGGACAACGTGTACGGGGCGAACGCGGATAACCACTTGGGATCGAGGTTGATCGGCGGCGAGAGGCTGAGGATATGTGCGTTGGACGATTCCTTTAGATATGGCAGAGCTGCCTGACTGCAGATAAAGACCGCGCGGGAATTGATCGACTGAATCAGGTCGTATCGCTTGGCTGGGGTGTCCTCAACGTTCGTCAGCGATAACGCTCCGGCGTTATTGATCAAGATGTCGATGCCGCCGAATTGCTCGGCAGCTTTTGCACAGGCATTGCGGACAGCACCTTCATCGCGCACGTCCAATGCGATGGCTAGCGCTTTGCCACCGGCTGATTCCACTTCCGCTGCAACCGTATGGATGCTGCCGCCCAGTTTGGGATGGGGTTCTTCCGACTTGGCAGCAATGACGACGTTGGCTCCGTCTTGGGCACAACGCAGGGCGATAGCGCGGCCAATGCCACGACTGGCGCCGGTGACGAACACGGTTTGGTCCTTCAGAGACACGGGCTTCTCCATCTCACGCAGTCGGGTAGGCAACGAGTTTCACCCTACGGATGTGGGTTACTCCGTGACGTGTAGTTCATGAACTCGCGCAGTTATGCCCGGGCGGACGGTGGGAGATTGGTTCGTTGTTACTCTGGAATCGTCATGAGTCGCGGTCCTGGATACCGCACTCAACTGCGCTCATAGGAGTCATACGACCGTGTCTAAGCCCGTCGTGCTCATTGCTGAAGAACTATCCCCGGCCACCATCGAGGCTCTCGGCCCCGACTTCGAGGTTCGCAACGTTGACGGTGCTGATCGCGCCGCTCTCTTGCCTGCCATTGCCGACGTCGATGCCATCCTGATTCGTTCAGCTACTCAGATTGATGCTGAGGCGCTCGATGCCGCGAAGAGCCTCAAGGTGGTTGCTCGTGCCGGTGTCGGCCTGGACAACGTTGATGTGGATGCCGCTACTCAGGCAGGCGTCATGGTGGTCAATGCCCCCACCTCCAACATCGTCTCGGCAGCCGAGCTTGCCGTTGCCCTGCTGTTAGCGAGTGCGCGCAACGTCAGCCCAGCGCATCAAGCACTGCGTAATGGGGAATGGAAACGTTCCAAGTACTCCGGTGTGGAACTGGCCGACAAGGTTGTCGGTGTGGTTGGTCTGGGCCGGATCGGTCTGCTCGTTGCTCAGCGACTGAGTGCCTTCGGAGTGGAACTGGTTGCCTACGACCCATTCGTGCAGCCTGCCCGTGCCGCCCAGCTAGGTGTTCGCATGGTGGAACTGGATGAACTTCTGCGCATCTCCGACTTCATTACCGTTCACTTGCCCAAGAACAAGGACACGATCGGCCTGATCGACGCTGACGCGTTGTCCAAGGTGAAGCCCACCGTTCGCATCATCAACGCCGCTCGTGGCGGAATCGTGGACGAGCAAGCGCTGTACGAAGCTCTGGCCGACGGCCGAGTTGCTGGTGCCGGTCTGGATGTCTACAACACCGAGCCGTGCACTGATTCGCCATTGTTTGGTTTGGACAATGTGGTGGCGACGCCGCACCTTGGCGCTTCTACTGACGAGGCCCAGGAGAAGGCGGGTATCGCGGTCGCCAAGAGTGTGCGACAGGCCCTGGCTGGGGAACTGGTTCCCGACGCCGTCAACGTCCAAGGTGGCGTGATCGACCCTGCGGTTCGTCCGTACCTGGAGACCACCGAACACCTTGGCCGGATTGCAACCCGTTTGGCTCCTGCTCCCATCGATCAACTGACTGTCGAGGTTGCCGGCGAACTGGCCGACAACGACGTTCGGGTGCTGGAACTGTCTGCGCTGAAGGGCGTCTTCGGGGTACTGACCGACGATCCGGTTTCTTACGTGAATGCCCCACTGATGGCCGCTGACCGTGGTGTGACCACCGGTTTGGCCACGGATGCCGATGCCATCGAGCATCGTTCCTTGGTGCGGATCCGCCTGGCACTCACTGATGGGCGTTCGGTTTCCGTCGCGGGAACCATCACCGAACCGCGTGAACTACCGAAGTTGGTCGAGGTCGATGGCTTTGAGGTGGATGTGCCGGTGAGCTCACACATGGCCTTCTTCAGTTACGTCGACAAGCCCGGTGTGGTCGGAACCGCCGGAAAGATCCTGGGCGACCGCGATGTCAACATTGCCGGAATGCAGGTCAGCCGAGCCAAGGCCGGTGGAGAAGCCCTCATTGCCCTGACCGTTGATTCTGCTATCCCTGCCGATGCGTTGGATGCCATCGCTGCTGAAATCGGAGCCGACCCCGCCTGCGCTGTCGACCTGGACTAAGTACGAACGACACTTCTGTCACAAAAGTCGCCGGGAACTCCTATGAGGGAGTTCCCGGCGACTTTTGTTGTTGATGACTAGCTGGTGTGAGCATCCCGGTCGGCTCGGTTGACTGCAGATACGACAGCTTTCAGGCTGCTGGTGACGATCGAGGAATCGACACCCACACCCCACAGTGCCCGGCCGTGAACGGCACACTCGACGTAGCTGGCGGCTTTGGCATCGCCACCGGCAGACAGTGCGTGTTCGTGGTAATCGTGGACGCGGACTTCGACGCCATGTGACTCCAGCGCATTGCAGAAGGCGGCAATCGGGCCGTTTCCTCGGCCTTCCAGCTCAACCTCGTCGCCGTTGTCTGTGACAGTCACCGTCACAGTGGTCTCACCATCGACTTGGCTGGCCAGGCTGTGCTTGACCAGAGCAAACCGACCCCACGGACGATCCGGGGCAGGCAGGTACTCGTCCTCGAACGTGTCCCACATTTCCGTGGGAGACACTTCGCCGCCTTCGGAGTCCGTCTTCGCCTGGATCACCTGGCTGAACTCGATCTGCAAACGACGGGGTAAATCGAACGAGTGCTCGGTCTTCATGACGTAAGCGACGCCGCCCTTGCCGGATTGGGAGTTCACCCGGATGACAGCTTCGTACGTGCGACCGACATCCTTCGGGTCGATGGGCAGGTAGGGAACCTCCCAGCGGAAGTCATCGACTTCGGTACCGGCTTCATCAGCATCTACCTGCATGGCTGCCAGACCCTTGTTGATGGCGTCTTGGTGTGAGCCACTGAATGCGGTGTAGACCAGATCGCCACCGTAGGGATGACGTTCGTTGACGGGCAGTTGGTTGCAGTACTCCACCGTGCGACGAATGTCATCGATGTCGCTGAAATTCAATTGTGGATCGATGCCTTGGCTGAACAGGTTCATCCCCAAGGTCACCAGGCAGACGTTGCCGGTGCGCTCGCCGTTACCGAACAGGCAGCCTTCGATGCGATCGGCCCCGGCCAGGTAGGCCAGCTCCGCTGCGGCAACGGCAGTGCCCCGGTCGTTGTGCGGGTGCAGCGACAGGATGACTGAGTCCCGACGATCCAGATTCCGGCTCATCCACTCGATGGAATCGGCATAGACGTTGGGGGTCGCCATTTCCACGGTTGCCGGCAGGTTATGAATGATCTTTCGATCCGGAGTTGGCTGCCACACCTCAGTAACGGCGTTACATACCTCGACCGCGAACTCCAGTTCTGTGCCGGTGTATGACTCGGGGGAGTACTCGAAGTAGATCTCGGTATCGCCAGCGGATTCAGCAAACTTGGCGCATAACTGGGCACCGTGGACAGCGATGTCCTTGATGCCTTCCTTGTCCAAACCGAACACCACTCGACGCTGCAGGGTAGAGGTCGAGTTGTACAGGTGAACGATGGCCTGTTTGGCTCCGCGGATCGACTCGAAGGTTCGTTCGATCAGCGGTTCCCGAGACTGGGTCAACACTTGGATGACGACGTCGTCTGGGATTGCATCTTCTTCGATCAGTTGACGAACGAAGTCGAAATCGGTCTGGCTTGCAGACGGGAATCCAACCTCGATTTCTTTGAAGCCCATCTCGACCAGCAGGTCGAACATTCGGCGCTTACGTGCCGGACTCATCGGGTCGATCAAGGCTTGGTTGCCGTCACGTAAGTCCACGGCGCACCAGCGTGGTGCGTGAGTGATCTGCTTGCTGGGCCAGGTGCGGTCCGGCAGGTCGATCGGGGTGAAGGGGCGATAGCGGTGGATGGGCATGCCCGACGGCTGTTGCGCGTTGCGGGTTTCGTACTCGTTCTGAACAGACATGTTTGTGGTCTCCGATTATGCGGAACTTATGGGGTGGTGACCGGTGGTGCGGAAGCGCACGAAAAAGAGCCGCGGGGAGGGGACCGGTCGGTCAGACCCTGCCGCGGCTGCTAAGGAGGAGGTTGATCCTCGCGAATGCCACGAGAAAAAGAGTACACGGACTCACTGGATCGAGTGCAAGTGGCAACACACCTGGTGGGGTACGCGCACGTCACGCGACGGCTCATCTAACCTCGCTCAGTGCCCGTTGCGCTTGAGGTCGATGCCCGACCACTCCGTCGCTGGCAGATCGATGCTCTGGCCGATTATGAAGCCCGTCAACCTGCCAATTATTTGGCGACAGCTACGCCCGGGGCGGGTAAGACCACCTTCGCTTTGACGGTGGCTGAACGATTACTGCGACGCCGAATCATTCGTCGCGTCATCGTGGTGGCGCCGACGGACCATCTGCGTACCCAGTGGGCGAAAGCGGCAGGCGAGTTCGGGATTGTGCTCGACCCCAACGTGGGCAATGACAACAACCGGCTGCGTGCTGATGCTGATGGCTACGTCACCACTTACGCCCAAGTCGCAGCGCACCCCATGCGTCACTATGGACGAGCCAGCGCTGTGTCCACGTTGGTGATCCTGGATGAGATCCACCATGCCGGAGATGGGCATACCTGGGGAGAAGCGATCAGTGAGGCGTTCGATCCGGCGACTCGTCGTCTCGCACTGACAGGAACCCCTTTCCGGACCAACCCACAGGAACGCATCCCGTTTGTGGCGTACGAGACCAACGGTGATGGCGAACTGGAATCGCAGGCAGATTTCTCCTACGGCTATGCCGATGCGCTCGGTGACTCGGTGGTTCGACCGGTCTACTTCGCGGCCTATTCCGGAGTGAGTCGTTGGATGGACAGTGCGGGGCAGATGTTGTCGGCCAATCTGTCCGAACCGTTGACCAAGGCCATGGAAGAAGCAGCGTGGCGCACAGCTCTGGATCCGGAAGGCGATTGGGTACGGCATGTCATCGCCGCCGTTGACGACCGGATTACTCACCTGCGTGCTAACGGGGTTCCCGATGCCGGAGGTCTGCTCCTTGCCAGCGACCAAGAGGCCGCTCGTGCATACGCAAAGATCGTCAAGAAGGTCACCGGACACACGCCGGTCGTGATCTTGTCTGACGATCCCAAAGCGAGCAAGAAGATCACGGCGTTTGCTGAGGGCGATGCGCGAATCGCGGTCTGTGTGCGCATGGTGTCCGAAGGTGTGGATATTCCTCGAGTGTGTGTTTTGGGATTCCTCACCAGTTACCGAACTCCGTTGTTCTTTGCCCAAGCGGTCGGTCGCGTGGTGCGTGCCCGCGCTCGCCACGAAGCGGCAACAGTTTTTCTGCCAGCGGTTCGTCCGTTGCTGACCCTGGCCGCGGAGCTGGAAGAGCAACGCACACACGTATTGCGGTCTGCTCAAGTTGCCGATGAGCGCGAGCAGCCAGATATCGAGCTAGGCAAGGCAGGTTCGATTACCGCTATCGGGGCAGAAGCCGAGTTCGCACACCTGCTGCACTCTGGACGTGCAATCACTGCCACCCTGAGCGCCGACGAAGAGGACTTCCTGGGCATCCCTGGACTGCTAACTCCCGAACAGACGGCTGCTCTGCTGGCGTCGCGGGAAGAAGAATTGCGTCGACGTGCTCGTCAGCAGTCGGCCGAAGCCGACGACGATCCCGATTCTGTCGATTCGGTTCAGTCGTGGGAACAGGCCCAACTGATACGTCGCCACATCAACGTCCTGGTGTCTGCTCATGCGGCTGCTTCTGGACGAAGTCATGCCGATCTGCATGCGGAGTTACGTCGCGCGGTCCCGGGTCCATCCTCGGCTTCTGCCTCGGTTGAACTACTGGAGCGACGACGCGCCCATCTGCAACAAATGTGACGCCACGTACCCTTCAGTTTCGTGTCTACGAGTTATCAGCTAGCCGTGGTTGCTGGCGACGGAATCGGAACCGAAGTCACCGAACAAGCGCTGGCGGTCTTGTCAGCCGCTGCCGATGCTGAAGGTGTGAGCTTCTCCACCACTGAGTACGACCTGGGTGCCCGGTTGTACAACCGCACGGGTGAAGCATTGCCTGACTCGGTGTTGGCGGAACTGCGCGAGCAAGATGCGATCTTGCTCGGCGCGATTGGCGATCCGAGTGTGCCGCCCGGTGTACTGGAACGTGGCCTACTGCTGAAAATGCGCTTTGAGCTTGACCACGCCGTGAACCTGCGTCCGGTTAAGTTGCTGCCTGGCGTCAGTTCGCCTGTCGCTACGGCCACTCCGGAGACCGTGGACATGATCGTCTGCCGAGAGGGCACCGAAGGTCTGTACTGCGGGGCCGGTGGATTCCTGCGCCAAAACACCAGCGGCGAAGTCGCCACTGAGGAGAGCATCAACACCTGGTACGGCGTGGAACGAATTGTTCGAGACGCATTCACCCGCGCCCAGGCCCGACCCCGCAAGCTGCTCACTTTGGTGCACAAGACCAACGTGTTGGTTCATGCCGGTGACCTGTACCAGCGGGTCGTCAACGCAATTGCTGTTGACTTCCCCGACGTGACCGTCGAGTACTGCCACATCGACGCCGCCACCATCTACTTCGTCACCGATCCGGGTCGGTTCGACGTGATCGTCACCGACAACATGTTCGGCGACATCATCACTGACCTGGGTGCTGCGATTGCGGGTGGAATCGGACTAGCCGCATCGGGAAACCTCAACGTGGATGGCACGGGCCCGTCAATGTTCGAACCGGTGCATGGTTCCGCTCCCGACATCGCCGGTCAAGGCAAAGCCGATCCCACGGCTGCCGTCATGTCAGCCGCAATGCTGCTCGACCATCTGGGCCAACAAGCCGCTGCGCAACGCATCGAACGTGCCGTTGCTGCTGACCTTGCCGAGCGTGGGGACAGCGTTCGTTCTACTGCGCAGATTGGCGAGGCACTAGCTGCGGCGGTCAGTTAGTTCTCACCCGCGGCAACCAATGAGTCATAGAATCTGTCGCTAGCTGTTCGCCCCCGCTATTGGTCAATTCCTAGGAGCTTTCGTGAGCGCATTCACCGTGGACCACACTGCTGAGCCAGTGTCGCCAGCGATCCGGGATGCGATCTTGGCTGACCCTGGGTTTGGGCGTTACTTCACTGATCACATGGCGATCGTGGACTGGACACAGGAGAACGGCTGGCACGACGCACGAGTTGTTCCGTACGCCCCCATCGCCATCGACCCGGCCACCAATTTTGTTCATTACGGGCAGGCCATCTTTGAAGGTTTGAAGGCGTATCGATTTGACGATGGCTCGATCGCAACTTTCCGACCAGATCGCAATGCCGAACGATTCCGTAAGAGTGCCCAGCGTTTAGCCATGCCCGCTCTGCCTGACGAATATTTCATCGGCGCTATCGACGAGCTACTCGCGGTTGATGGCAATTGGGTTCCTGCCGGAGAAGATCGCTCGCTGTATTTACGTCCGTTCATGTTCTCGACTGAGGTGGGTCTCGGGGTGCGTCCGGCTGACCGCTATCGGTTCATGGTGATTGCCTCACCTGCCGGGCCGTACTTCCCGCAAGGCGTGAAGCCGGTGTCTGTGTGGCTGTCCGAGGACTACGTGCGCGCTGCACCCGGGGGAACGGGTGAAGCAAAATGCGCCGGAAACTATGCCGCCAGTTTGGTGGCCCAGGCTGAGGCGATCGAGCACGGTTGTGACCAGGTTGTGTGGCTGGATGCTGCCGAACATGAATACGTCGAAGAAATGGGTGGCATGAACCTGTTCTTCGTCTATGGCTCAGGCGATGACGTTCGACTCGTCACCCCGGAACTATCAGGTGCCCTCTTGCCCGGCATCACACGCGATTCGCTGTTGACCTTGGCCGATGACCTCGGTTTCACGGTGCAAGAGGAGCGATTCAGTGTCTCCCAGTGGCGTGAGGGGAATGCCAGTGGCGAACTGACAGAGGTGTTTGCATGCGGAACTGCTGCCGTGATCACTCCTGTCGGTACGGTCAAAACTCGTACTGACGAATGGTCAGTCGGCGATGGTGAACCTGGCGAGGTCACGATGAAGTTGCGGCAGGCGCTAACCGATATTCAGACAGGCGCTGCGGATGATCCACACGGTTGGGTGCGAGCCCAACCAACAAGCTGATCAGACCACGACAAGTTCGCGGCTGCGCTTGTGACGCCGCCAGAACCAGCCAGCGATAAACACCAGCACACCAAGTATGGCGATCCAGATCGATGCGGTGTGCAGGGCATTCGTCAGTTGGGTGAGGAACACCGATATCGCCGGGGCGTAAACGGTTCCGGCGAATGAGTTCTGTGCCGTGTGAGACACGACCCAGATTCCACCGATAACGATGAGCCCGCCGAGCGTGATCAGTGTGCCTGCGTTCATCAGTGCGGTGGGGCGACGGCGAGCGAGTAAGACAGCAGCGATGAATAACGCGAATACGACACCAATGAGCCAGGTCGCAATAGGCACAGTTAAAGCGTAAATCTGTTGCGCCTGCTTGAGCTGGGATGCGTTGAACAGCACGATCTGGCGATCGGCTTGTGCAGGCAATGGCTTATTGGCGAGCACTGTGATGCCGTGTGACACCAGGTCGGCCTGGACTCTTTGGAAGACAGTTGTCAGATCGAGCACCATGTTGTCGCCCTGTAATTGGATGGCACCCGAATGGTTGCCTTCCAGGGCATTGATCATTCCTTGCTGCAGGTTGACGGCGGCGTCGCCCCACAGTTCCTCGAACTTCTCAGTCTGCATCAATTTGACCGTGGCGGTGTAAGCCATCTGTTGAATCGCCGCTTGGATCGGCCCAGCTAGCGGTGCAGCGCGGTCACCCAACAACTCAGTCACGTAGGAGGGTGCATCGAGGTCTGCCGTCAGTGCAGTCGAGACCTTTGTTGCCACTGCTTCTTGGAAAGCGGGCTGTTCTGGAAGCGGTCCGATCGCATTGACGAAGGCGTCGGTATGGGTCACCGTCCGTTGTCCCCAAAACGCGACGATCGACAACGGCAGCAGGATCGTAGCCAGCACGAAGCAGATAGCCGAAAGGATCGGTCGAATGCGTTGCATAGCTAGATGGAACCACCGTTAGCGCAAGCAACGCGCGTCGTGGCACACTGGAACAGCGATGACTACCTGCAGCATCATCATTATCTAGCGCGCCGCCGCCACTGTCCGGCCCCGGCGCGCTGCCCCCTGTTATCGACGGTGGGGCTTTTTTGTTGCTCAGGACAGCAGCTTCCACCCATCGCACTAAGGACGAAACGGACCAATGACATTCCAGCTCTATGACACAACGCTGCGAGACGGTGCCCAGCGTGAAGGCATCTCGTATTCGGTGTCGGACAAACTTGCTGTTGCTCGGCTTTTGGACACCTTTGGAGTGCGCTTCATCGAGGGTGGATGGCCAGGAGCCTTGCCGAAGGACACCGAGTTTTTCGACCGTGCCCACGATGAACTTGATCTGACTAACGCGGAATTGGTGGCATTCGGGTCAACCCGCAAAGCAGGGGTGGCCGTCGAGGATGACCAACAAGTTGCTGCGTTGTTGGCTGCTCGAACTCCGGCTGTCTGCATCGTCGCCAAAAGCGACGTGTGGCATGTGACAGATGCTTTGCACACCACGCTGGATGAGAACGTCGCGATGGTGGCCGAGACCGTCGAGTACCTCGTAGCGAATGGTCGTCGAGTGTTCGTCGATATGGAGCACTTCTTCGACGGTTACCATCGCGACCCGGCATATGGCGTCGTGCTGTTGAACGCGGCCACTGCTGCGGGTGCTGATGTCGGTGTCTTGTGTGACACGAATGGCGGAATGCTTCCCTCTGGGATTTCCCGGGTGGTCACCGATGTTGCCCAGCGATCTGAGGCCAAGCTCGGAATCCACTGCCAAGACGACACCGCCTGCGCGGTGGCGAACACGGTCGCGGCAGTTGAAGCCGGTGCGATCCATGCGCAGTGCACGGCAAACGGTTACGGCGAACGTACGGGTAACGCGGACTTGTTCAGTGTTGTTGCGAATCTGCAACTGAAGTTGGGGATGCCGATCGTCAGTGACGAGCAGCTTGCCGAGGCAACCAGGGTGTCTCATGCAATCGCTGAGATCGCGAACCTGAACCCGGATACACATCGTGCATATGTGGGTTCCAGCGCATTTAGCCATAAGGCTGGTCTGCATGCTTCCGCGTTGAAGGTCAGCCCCGATATGTACAACCACATCGACCCGAGCGTGGTCGGTGCTGACATGCGCGTGCTTGTCACCGAAATGGCAGGCCGTGCTTCGGTGGAACTCAAGGGCCGCGAACTGGGAATGGACCTGGCTGCCGAACCTGAGGTTCTGTCCGCTGTGGTCGATGACGTGAAAAAGCGGGAAGCGCAAGGTTGGACGTTCGAAGCCGCAGACGCCAGCTTTGAACTGTTGGTGCGCGATGCCCGAGCGGGTCATGCAGTACGCGATTTTGCAGTCGAATCTTGGCGCGTCATTGTCGAGCGTGGAGAAGACCACAAAGTTCGCAGTGAGGCCACGGTCAAGGTGCAGGCGGGATCGCAACGCACTGTGGCTGTTGGTGAAGGAAACGGTCCGGTCAACGCACTGGACAACGCGCTGCGTTCAGCATTGAGCACGGTGTACCCCGAACTGGAGAAGTTCGAGCTGACCGATTACAAGGTCCGCATCGTCGAAGGTGTGAAGGGAACCGGCGCGGTCACGCGGGTCTTGGTGGATACAACTGACGGCCATGCCGAATGGACCACCGTCGGTGTTCACGAAAATGTCATCGCCGCATCCTGGATGGCTTTGGAAGATGCAGTTGCTTACGGATTGCTGCAGCGCAACGAATCCGGTGATACGCAGTGAGCCCACGGCCATCGAAGATCGTCGCAGTCGCCAAGAACTATGCCGACCATGCGGCGGAAATGGGATCGGACGCTCCCACCGAACCCATGATCTTTCTCAAGCCACCCAGCTCCATCATTCGAGACGGTCAACAAATCGTTATCCCGTCGATTTCGCAACGCGTCGACTACGAAGCAGAACTTGCCATCGTCATTGGTGAACAGTGCCGCAATGTGCCAGAACATCGGGTAGCCGATGTGATCGCTGGATTTACCGTTGCCAATGATGTGACGGCTCGCGATCTGCAAGCCAGTGATGGTCAATGGGC
>JBDHZU010000022.1:0-21721 GCA_039812085.1 Candidatus Nanopelagicales bacterium
TTGGCCAAGCCACCGTCGAGGGCATTCGGTAAGTCGTTAACGAACTCCTGCGCCAGTTTGAGACCGGTGACCGGCAGTGAACGCAGATAGTGCAGCGATGCCCAGCCGGTCCCAAAGTCATCGACATAGACCGAGACACCGAGATCGGCCACTGCTCGTAGTTGCATGAGGGCGACTCCGTCGTCCGGAAGCAGGACGCTCTCGGTCACTTCGATGACCACTCGTTCCGGCAGCACTCGGCTGCTAACCAGCGCATCAGAGACGGCTTCAGCGATGTTGTCGATTTGTAGTTGGCGAACCGAGACGTTCACGCTCATGCGCAGATTGCTGTAGACCGCAGAGTCGGAAGTCCAACTCGCCAAATCGTGTAGGGCCGTGGCCAACACGTAGCGACCGATGTCAACGATGATCCCGGTTTCTTCTGCTAGCCGGATGAACTCGTTCGGAGATAGCTCGCCCTCGGTGGGGTGAACCCAACGAACAAGCGCCTCAGCACCTGCTATGCCACCAGTCGCTAGGTCCACGACGGGTTGGTAGAGAACATGGATCTCGCCGCGTTCCAGTGCGACTCGAAGTTGCGAGGTCATCGAGAGTCGGTTGACTGCAGAGTCGTGCATGTCTGATCGGTAGACCGCGACGCGTCCCTTGCCGGCGTACTTCGCCTCATACAGCGCGAGGTCTGCATCGCGTTCCACATCGGCAGCGTCACTCTCACCGCTGCTCAACGCGATTCCGATACTCGTCCCGACCACGACTTCGTTGCCAAGGAGGTCCACTGGTTCACGGATGCGATCCAAGACTCGATCTGCCACGGCGCGGGCATCTTCTTCTGACTGGGCGCTTTCCAGAATGACCGCAAACTCGTCCCCACCAAGGCGTACGGGGGTATCGCCTTCGCGCATACAGGAGACCAGTCGATTCGCCACTACCCGCAGTAGTTCATCGCCAGCGGGGTGCCCCAGGGAGTCGTTGATGTTCTTGAAGTCGTCGAGGTCGAGCATGAGGACGGCGAACGGTGTGCCCGAGCGACGCGAGCGGGCTGCTGCCCGTTTGATCTCGCTGCGGAACACTGCGCGGTTATTCAGACCGGTTAGCTCATCGTGGTACGCCTGGAAGGCCAGCTTCTGTTGCAGTTGGTACCGCTCAGTGACGTCGTGGTGGGTCACGACGAACTGCTGTTCGGGAGAGATCCACGCGACATCCACATCGACTCGACGGTCGGTGCTTTCTGCTTCGTAGCGATCCGGCTCACCCGGCAGAGTGGGGATACGCAAGGTCTCGGCATTGACCACCAAATCGCCGGTGGCTTCACCATCAATCTTGGCTCGATCTAGCAGTGCCTTGGCCAGTGGCTGATCGGTGAACAAGGACGGCCATTGCCGACCGACTGCCAGGGATGGGGGAGCACCCGTGAGATCACGCATTGCTTCGGTGACGTAATTGACCGTGCCGGAACTGTCGAGCAGGGCGATTACGTCACTGGCGTTGTGAAGCAGCAGTTCCAGTCGTTCTGTGGTGGCTTGTTCCAAGATTCGACGGGATAGAGCAAGGCGTTCCATTGCCATACCGACGCTTTGCCCGAGTACCGCAAGTGATGCTTGCGCAGGTCCGCCGATGATGTCGGGGGCATCCACCACGAGTCGTCGGGCCGGACGAACGCCGGGAATCGGCACGACCGTTCGGTAGCGCAAAGCCCGACCCTCGTTACGGAACCATGATGGTGCCGGGGCGATGCGGTCGTGTTCCATTTCTTGAATCGTGGCCAGGTGACAGCCAACGTCGGGCTGCTCTACCAGTCGACCTGCCCAGTCCGGTAGTCGCGCTTCGACATCGGCAAGGTCTCCGGTGCGCATCAGGCCAGCGTTGATTTCTCGCAGCACGTTTTCGCGACGAACTGACTCGCGGTAACCCTGCACCAATAGGTTCACCCGCAGCAGGACCAGTGCGGTCAAAGCAATCGACGCGATGATGAATGCTCGACTGTTGGTGAAGTTCCCCGATTCTGGTGGGAAGAACAAGACCAGTGTCGGGGGGATCAAGATGCAGGTTCCCAATAGGACGAGCACTCGACTACGTGCGGTCAGTGCGGCATCCACATCCCCGGCAGGGGGTCGGGTAGCAGTTGGGTCGAGGACGGCTGCGCCGATCAGCGTGTAGACGCAGATCAGAACCACTGTGGTGATGTGGGTGACGGTCTCCTCGGCAAGGGGAGGGTGTGGAACCCACAAGCTCAGAGACAAGACATCGCCGATGAACTTCAGCACGAAGGCTGCCGACAGCATGCGGATTGATCGGTTAGCGATGCGATCTGCGGAGAACCACAGTCGCACCGTGACGGACAGCAGTACCAGGTCGAGCACGACGTAGGTCACGAGCAGTTGCCGGTTGCCGGTACTCAATGCTGGGTTGTGCCACAGCGGGAAGATGAGGCGGTCGGCAGCGACGATCGTGGCGGCGACGAAGACGATGGCCGAGTCGAGGAATCCGCTGATGTCAGAAACAGTGCGTCGCCGGCGGTGGACGAACCAGATGGCGGCAGCAACCATGACGATGCTGGCCACGATGTGGAAGATGTTTTGGATAGTGGAACCGGGCTCGGCAAGTTGATCTGGTGCCGGTGAGGTGGGAGCGCTAGAAAGCAGTTGCAGGAGCAGGGCAATGCCCACCATGGTCCACGCTGAACGTGCCCACAACGGCCGAGTTGCGGCAATGGCAAACACCATGATCACGGTGATCAGGCCGACGATCCAGGTCACTCCGCCGGGGTGTGAATCCAGGGTCGTCTTCGCAATGACGAAGAAGATCAGCACGACATTGAGAGCGATCCACAGGTTGCGTGGTCGCGTATTCAACATCGTGGCCTCCTCCCTCAGGGAATTGATCGCTCCCATCGTCGCGCATCCGCGTCGGCTGTGCGAGTTCATGCGTGGAGGTTGACGCTGTGACGTACCGTTGAACCATGCTTCGGTACGCACTTGCCCGCCGATGGTGGGCGTGGCACTTGTTGTGCCTGTGCTTGGCGGCTGCGTTTATCGCCATGGGTATCTGGCAGCTACACGTCGCAACGGCGCCGATTTCTTACGGTGGTTCGTTGAACTTACGAAACTTCGTTTACGCATTGCAGTGGTGGGCGTTCACCTGCTTCGGGATCTGGTTTTGGTTCCGTTTCATCCGTGACCAGCGGGACGCTGAGATGGCCGGCGATGCAGGTGCGCTGACCACAATCCGCAACCAGGGTGAGCAGGGCAGTGAGGTTGTTCTACCCGTTGGGGCTGCTCCACAGATTTCGTTAGATGCTCGGGCGCAAGCACGCCGCCGAGCCCGAGAAGCCGCAGCGGCTGAAGATGGCCGCACAACCGCAGGGGGATGACATGGCGGGAGCATTGACGCGTTACCGAGTGATGGCGTGGGTAACCGGTGTATTCCTCTTGGGACTAACGCTGTGGCTCATCGTTGGTTACACCGTGCTCGACTATTCCGATCCGGCCAATAAGCCAGCGGTTTATGCCCTCGCCTGGACTGCCCACGGCTGGCTGTACTTCATCTACCTGCTCTGCGCGGTGGACCTCACGTTCCGGTTGCGCTGGAGCTTGTGGGCCACGGCCGGAATCCTGATTGCAGGCACCATCCCTGCTGCGAGCTTCATCGCTGAGCACTTTGTCGTCAAGCGGGTGCGTTCCCAGTTCGATGGGGTCGATCTGCGCGAGGTCAATACGGCGGCTGCGGCCCGACGGGTGCAACGCGCGACTGCGGGTGGCAGCACAGACTCTCTGTGAGGGATTCGTTAAGACCCTCGTGAGCAGCGAGGCCATCGCACGTCTGTTCTCCGGCTTTGAGTACGTTCTGTGCTCAAATTACGGGACTTTCCTCGATGGAAGATCCAATTAGTTCACGCGTTGTAATTGAGGCAATACAGCAATCTGTCCACTATGTGGACAGAAGTGGGGGCGAAATGTCCGATTCGTTCCTTTATTGACGTGACGAGATCCGCAACCGACCGCTAGCGGTTCCCCTTCTCGAAAGCTCGTGCGCAAGGTCGAATACATGCACACAAACAATTCTGTTGCTGCGCCGCGCCCTCGAACTGTGGGTCGCCGCGCTGTCATGGCCGCCGTTGTTCCCGCACTGGCCGCCGCTGCTGTCATCACGCCGGCCGCTGTGAGTACCAATGCTGCTCACGCCGCTGCGCCAAGTGAATCCCGTACCTACGGCGCGATCGTGAACGGTCGCTCCTGGCTGCAAGGTGACGGCGTTGCCGTCATGCGTGGTCGGCAGTGCGTCGAGCTGGCAACCCGTCTGTACGGCAAGAAGGGATGGGGTTCGCTGAACAACATCTACGGCTTGCGTTCCGGACGTACCTACAGCAACGGCAAGATCCAGATTCACCGCAATGGTTCGGGCTACGTGCCGGTTCCCGGCGACGTTGTCGTCGAACTGGGCGGTCCGTACCAGCACGTTGCTGTCGTGAACAAGGTGACCAAGCGAGGCGTCTACACGGTTGAGCAGAACGCCACCGCTAGCGGTCGTCACCTGTACGGCTGGAGCAACTTCAAGAAGAAGAAGGCCACCGGCGCGTACCACGGTCGGTACGTCGGCTACTTCATCCACTCAAAGAAGAACCATCACAAGAACCTGAACAAGATCTGAGTTAGTCGAATGTGAAGTCGGCAGCTTGTAGCCGACTGATCAGAGCGCTGCCCATCGCCGTTGCAGGAGTGAGAACTCCGGCGGCATCCGGCAGGCCGTCACCGATAGCCAGACAACTGGCTGCCTCAGAAAACATCACGGCGGTCGCTGCATACCCAGGGTCACCTTGGGCAGCGACCGTCGTGCTGGTTCTTTCTCCGCTTGCAGTGGTTGCCACGATCTCCATGCGGAATCGACCATTACGTCGGGACTCCTCCGAGGGGCCTTCGCCCGGATCAGGTAAGACCTTGTCCACTGCCCAACTCGTTGCTTTGAACGACATCCCGGCGTAGAGCACAGTCAGACCGGCAGCAGTACTCGCAGCCATGGCCGCCGATTTCGGTCGATTGCCAAATCCTTGGACTTCTCGGTAGCGGAACTCGCGTCCGTAAGCCCAATCCTGCAAAGCGTTACTGCGACGAACGATTCGGGTGTTGTACCCGGCCATCACAAATGGCCCCATCCATCCGCCCAACGACTCGTCTTTGAACACCTTCACTCGGTCACGTTCGTCACCCAGATTCGGTTCGGCCGAACGGTCAGGGCTGAGCGCATAGGGGTCGACCACAATTCGCGCGAGGGATCGATCGGCTTTGACGGCAGCTAGCTGGTTACGCAAAGAGTCGATCGTTCCACCAGAGAACCCGCCCTTAAGAGATCGGACCACCAGGGTCGTGTCCAGTAGCGGACCAAGTCCGGCGTTGACAGCTTTCTGATGCGCGAGCAGAACTCCGAGATCGCTGGGGATCGAGTCGAAGCCGCAGGAGTTCACGATCCGAGCCCCAGTGGATTGGGCAGTCTCGTGATAGCGGTCGATGCAGTCGCGGGCAAACAAGACTTCGCCGGTCAGGTCGCAATAGTGAGTGCCGTTTGCGGCGCATGCGGCCACCAACTCGTGGCCGTATCGGGCGTAAGGGCCAACCGTGGTCGCCACCACTCGGGCCGCGCTGGCCAATTGGGCGACTGCTTGTGGGTCTGAGGCGTCGGCAACATGGATCGGCCAATCTGCAGCGGCCACTCCAAGCTGTTCTCGTAATTCCGTCAGGCGGGGTGCGGACCGTCCCGCCAGCGCAATCGTCAATCCTTGTGGACGCGATCGCGCCAGATATTCCGCCACCAGTCGTCCGACGAATCCGGTTGCCCCGTAGATCGCGATGTCGTACTCGCGTTTATTGGTGTTTGTTGCCACGTTGTCACCCTACGAGGGCATCGTCGGTTGGCGCCGGCATGTGTGATGGCCCTAGGTTGGCTTCTGAATCCGAATCAACCCCAATGGAGCAACAGATGACGGTCAGCGACGCCGGTGACAATGCAGCTCAATCTGCTGACGAACAGGCTGTGCCAGATCAAGAGCCAGCTCAACCTGCGCAACAGCAAGCCGAGCAACCGCAAGACAACGGTGACGTCCAACCGGACCGTCGTCGTTCACGCGATGAGCGCCGACCAAAGAATCCCAAGGTGACGGTGATCGTTCCAGCATTGAACGAGGCCGACAACGTCCGCGAGATCTTGCCCTTCCTTGCTCCTTACGACGAAGTCATTCTGATTGACGGAAACTCCAGCGACGACACTGTTGCGGCTGCCAAGGAGGCGCTGCCGGACGTGAAGGTCGTCGTCCAGAAGCGCAAAGGCAAGGGCAACGCTGTGGCCACCGGTCTGGACGCTGCCACTGGCGATGCCATCGTGATGTTCGACATCGACGGTTCTGCCGACCCCAACGAGATCCCTCGCTTTATCGAAGCCCTGGTCAATGGTGCTGACTTGGCCAAAGGAACCCGATTTGCTCCCGGCGGTGGCAGTGAAGACATCACGCCGTTCCGCTCCTTGGGCAACAAGGGATTGAACGCGATTGCCTCCGTACTGACAAAGCATCGTTTCTCGGATCTTTGCTACGGCTACAACGCTTTCTGGCGAGACCAGGTCTACATGCTCGATCTGCCCGATCCCGAACGTGAAGGCGAGATGGAACAGGGCGATGGGTTTGAGATCGAAGCACTGATCATCGGACGATTCGCTTTGTCCGGTGCGCGCATCGTGGAAGTCCCCAGTTACGAACACAACCGTTACTACGGCGACTCGAACCTGAATGCGGTGAAGGACGGTGTTCGGGTGCTTTGGACCATCGTCAAGGACCGTCGTTACGCCCGCGAGATTCGTCGTATGGCCAAGCGTCGCAGTGCGTCCCGCATGGAAGGTCCAGAACGTCCCGGTTGGATGGGTCACTAGTTGGTGTTGACACGGATCGCGTGATCCGTCGATAACGAAGGTGGCCTCTCGTGGCGAAGTTCGCGGAGTTGGACACAGTAGAACGGGCGTTAGCGTGGCTGGGCGGCAATCCCCGCGTCGTTGTCTCTGGCAACGCAGCCACCCCGCAGGCCGCCGTTGATCTCATTGATCGGTCAATGCCGCAGGCGACCATCAACGTGCTCAATGCGATCCGGCCAATGCCCGAACGAGACGGCATCGTGCTGGAGACGTCATTCGTCGGTCCCGGAATGCGTAATCGATCCAACCTGCGTTACGTGCCGTGCCGGTTGTCGATGGTTCCAGTGTTGTTCCGATTCCAACTGCCGCCCGATGTCGTCATCGTTCACACGTCATTGCCCAAAGGCGATCAGATCAGCCTCGGTATTGAAGTGAACGTGCTGCCTGCAGCCATTGCTGCTGCCCGTGCACGCGGTGGAATCGTGATCGCACTGGCGAATCAACACATGCCGTTCACATCTGGTGACGCAATTGTTGACCTGGCAGATGTCGACTACCTGGTTGAGATTGACGAACCGCTCATCAGCGTCGAACCCGCCGCCGTGGATGACGCTTCCGGTCAGATCGGATCCCTCATCGGCGAACACATTCACGATGGGGCCACGCTGCAACTGGGAATCGGCGCAGTGCCAGATGCGGTCCTACAGTTTGTGCAGGCCACCGATCTGCGCATCTGGACGGAGACGTTTAGCGACGGGGTGCTGACGCTGGAACGTGATGGGGTGCTCGATCCCAATGTGCCCATCCGGACGAGCTTTCTGATCGGCTCGCACGAACTCTACGAATGGGCTGACGACAATCCACGCCTGCACCTGCTGCGTACTGAAGTGTCCAACGATCCCGCCCAGATCGCCCGCAACCATGCGATGACGAGTATCAACGCCGCCCTACAGGTCGACTTGTACGGGCAGGCCAACGCCAGTCGAGTCAAAGGTCGGATCTATTCAGGGTTTGGTGGTTCGACGGACTTCATCGTGGGGGCAATGCATGCGCCGAAGGGTCACTCGTTCATGGCCCTGCCGAGTTGGCATCCCAAAGCTGATGTCTCAACAATCGTGGATCGCCTGGACGTACCCGCGACCAGCTTTCAGCAAAGCGCAGTGGTGACTGAACAAGGAGTGGCCTGGTTGTTCGGCGTAGACGAGCGAGAACAGGCACACAACCTGATCGAACATGCCGCCCATCCCGATGCGCGTGAACAACTACGCCGAAGCGCTAACCAACTGGGTCACTAGTCCTGCGTCAAGGCGTTGCGCAGCACGTTGTCGGGATCGAAGAACTCGACGTCGAAACCGTCCTTGACGGCAGTCAACGTCATCGCCCGCAATAGTCGAGCACCTGCGCGTTTGACTTCAGTGACCGAGGCCAAGTCCACAGCGACTGTGCCGGAGAATTCTGGCGGGAGCGCTTGGGTGACTTCGAATGCAACACGTTCGGCCGCCACAAAGTCGATTTCCCCCCGTAGATCGACGGCGACTCGTTCTTCGGAAACGATCAACCGTTCAATCGGCGATACCGGCACGACGGGTCGATTGAAGATATGTAGGCCGTACTCCTCGACCAAAGTCTTGAGCGCAGCTACGCCACGCGCACTGTTGCCAGCAGAGTCAAGTGGTGGGCTGAAGACTCCGACTCCGAATCGGCCAGGTGCCACCGCCACGATTCCGCCACCGACTCCTGACTTAGCCGGTAGCCCCACATCCAGCAGCCAATCACCGGAGCGGTCATACATTCCACAACTGGCCATGACAGACAAGGTGTGACGAGCGGTCTGACTGGAGACGACGCGTTGTCCGGTCAGTGGGTTGATTCCGCCGCAGGCAAGAGTTGTTCCCATGACGGCAAGGTCGGCGCTGGTCACGATGATCGAGCACTGGCGGAAATAGACATCGGCGGCTTCATCGATAGATCCCAGCAACTTTCCGGTCGAACGGGCCAAGGCGGCGAGTGCCACATTGCGATAGCCGGTGGACGACTCAGATGCGTACACGTCGAGATCAACCTCGAGTTCACGTCCGGCGAATGCCGACAACTGCTCTCGGATGAGTTCAAATCGCTCAGCTGCAGTTTCGCCCGGAATCAAGGACGTAATCGTGATCGCCCCAACGTTGATCATCGGATTAGTGGGTCGGTCTTCATCGTCAAAGTTGATGGCGTCAAAAGGTTGGCCGCTTGGTTCTACGCCGACGTGATCGCGGACTGTGTCCAGGCCGAGTCGTTCGACGGCGATCGCATAGACGAATGCCTTCGAGATCGACTGAATGGTGAAGGTGTTGGTGGCATCACCAGCGCGATATTCGTGTCCGGCTACGGACATCATCGCGATCCCGAACGGATCAGGGTCAACGGATGCGAGTTCGGGAATGTAGTTGGCCAGTTTTCCGGGCGGATCCAACTGTCGAATGGTGCTTAACACCGAGGCCAAGACTTGCTCGACGGGCTCGGTGTTCTCGACGTTAGGGGAGGTGTTCATTGCTGGTCAGGATAGTGAGATCCGCCGTTGGAGGTCGATTGATGAGCGCCGAAGGGGGAGGTGTTGAAACACTCACTCGGTGCGCGCATTCAGTTGTCCCTCGTGTCGATCTTTTCTGAACTTCGAAGACCTCGAATGCAGCAGTTGTGGCACTCCGCTAGGAGTGCACTTACCGAGTCGCACCATGGTTCGTGCTCCGGAACAAGAGATTGAAATCGACGGGGAAATCTATCGCCGCTGCTCGGGACGAGCATGGGGATGTAACTGGCTGGTGCCAGATTCTGCGGACTCCCCTCGATGTCTTGCGGGCCAGCTCATTCGTCGCCGACCAGCTAACGACGACACCATCGCGTTGGAAAAGCTGGCGACGGCGAATGTGAGCTTGCGGCGACTGGTCTTCCAACTGTTGGAACTCGAATTACCGATCACTGG
The DNA here is from genome assembly GCA_039812085.1 of Candidatus Nanopelagicales bacterium. Classification (GTDB taxonomy): domain Bacteria; phylum Actinomycetota; class Actinomycetes; order S36-B12; family UBA10799; genus JBDHZU01. Next base: position 9,857 of record JBDHZU010000022.1, read on the forward strand.
CTATTGGGAGCAAGAAGGTGGATTGGCCTTCGATTTGTTGTCCAGTCTGAGCGATGGTCAACGCGTCACTATTGGACATGCCGATGGAGTGGTCACCATCGATTTGGCCGAGACGCTCGATGCTCGACGTGAGGCATTGCGGGTCAGTCTGGGTGAGCCGTATCGCACCATGTTGGGTCACTTTCGGCATGAGGTCGGGCATTACTACGAATGGGTTTTGGTGGAGAGCGGGCCGTTGATCCACGAAGCGCGTGAGTTGTTCGGTGATGAGCGTCAGTCGTACCAGGAGGCGATTGATCGGCACTACACGTTTGGGCCGCCCAAGAACTGGCGAGATTCGTTCATCTCCGAGTACGCGACCATGCATCCCTGGGAAGACTTTGCTGAATGCTTTGCGCACTACCTGCACATCACTGACACCTTGAATACGGCTCGGGAATCAGGGCTGGTGCTTGCGGCTGAGCGCGCAAATGGAGTGATCCCCAACGACGTCATCCCGAAGGATTCCTATGCCGATGCCAGCATCAAAGAGCTGGTGTACGACTGGCAGTGGTTATCCCGATTGTTTAATCGGGTGAATCGTTCGATGGGTAAGGCGGACCTCTATCCGTTTGACCTGAATCGTCCGGTGGTGAACAAGCTGGGTTTTATCCATCGAATGGTGACGCAGGCTGACCCAACTCCCCATCATCTTCATCCCAATGCAGGCCGTAGCCGGTAGCCTGAAAGCCACCTATCTCACTGGAGGATTCGATGGTCGCGTTCATCGTCGTCACTGTTGTCATGCTGATCATTACCGCGGTGATTGCGGCTGGATCAGATGAACTGACTGGCGAAGGCGCCGCCAAGGGATGGATCTTGTTGGTTGTGCTGTCTGCGATCGTCGGTGGGATCGTCTCCGTCGTCGGTAGTTAATTACGACGCCGCTTCACGCTCGCGGGCAATTCCGCGAACTGCTTCTCTGCGAGCAACTGCCGGAAGCTCTGGATGACGGTCAACGAACTCCTGCACCGCATCGACATCTAATCGACTCGTATCTCGTAGCGCCCAGCCGATTCCTTTGGCAACGAAGAATCGTCTGTCGGCTGTGTGTGGCTCACACAGGTCGAACAGCAACTGAAGATCTGTCTCGTCTTTGCGCCCGCGCTGGTGCTGAATTGACGCACGAATCAACCACTCGTCTTGCGTCGCATTCCACTCCCACATCACGTCCACGAGTTCTGGGTTGTCGCGAACCATCGGAGTAATGACCTTGTTGCCTAAGAGGTCAACGGTGTCCCACCACGGTTTCGTCAGGATCGCTTCCCGAATATCGGTGTTCAGTCGAGTTGGCTCCAAGACGTGACGCCATTTGCCCAGGATCTCCGCGCCGCTGAGATGCAGTTCGCGTTCCGGCAGGTTCCGCAACGTGCGGGCAGCATCGGTGAGTTCGTCCGAGGTGGGGTCGGGCAGTGTCCGCCAGATGGCCTTCTCAATCGCTCGACGTTCTGGAACTCCGATGCCGATGAATGGCTCCATCTTGAAATACGAAGCCATCGCCGCTGCCCGTTCTGGGTCTGACTGGGCTCGGGCTTGCGCCACTACGTCGTTGATAGCCCGATCAGTCCACAAAGGAGCCTCCGGTGGGTGCGTACGGTGGGTACATGCCCATCATTCGCGATTACGACGAAACTTTGCGCGCTGCGTTGTCCCCGTACGTAGCAGCGCATGCGGATAACCCGGTCGATTGGTGGGAGTGGTCCGACGAAGCGTTTGCCGAAGCCGAGCGTCGGGATGTCCCGGTGTTCTTGTCGGTTGGGTATGCCAGTTGCCACTGGTGTCATGTGATGGCGCATGAATCCTTCGAGGATGAGCAGACAGCAGCGGAACTGAACCAAGGATTCGTGAGCATCAAGGTCGATCGGGAGGAACGCCCCGATGTGGACCTCACTTATATGACGGCAGTGCAGGCGTTGACCGGTGCAGGCGGTTGGCCGATGAGCGTGTTCCTGGATCACAAGCGACGGCCGTTCTACGGCGGCACGTACTTTCCCGCCCAGCCACGGGGTGGGATGCCGAGCTTCAGCCAACTCCTCGAAGGAGTCAGTGATGCGTGGGTTAATCGACGTGGTGATGTCGAGACTGCGGCTGAACAAATCACTGACACGATCACGCGGCAACAGGTTGGTGCAGTGGGTTCGGTCCCGGCGGATTTACCGGAGCAGCTTGCCGAGGCCAGTGAAGTTGCCGTCGATGTTCTTGCGCAGGAATTTGATCCACATAACGGTGGATTCGGGACTGCGCCAAAGTTCCCGCCCTCGACGGTGTTGATGTTCCTCCTCCGGTGCGCGCCGCACAGCGACGATTTGCGAATCAACGCGATGATCACGCAGACCTGTGAAGCGATGGCGAGAGGTGGCTTGTATGACCAACTTGATGGTGGCTTCTCTCGCTACTGCGTAGATGCCAATTGGACCGTGCCGCACTTCGAAAAAATGTTGTACGACAACGCGCTGCTGTTACGGGTCTATACCGAACTGGCTAAACAGAGTGCCGACCCATTGGCGACGCGGATTGCCAGCGAGACGGCTGATTTCTTGCTCAACCGATTGCGAACCGAGAATGGTGGCTTTGCTAGTTCACTTGATGCTGATGCTCACGATGAGGCCACCGGGGAACGGTCGGAAGGTGCCAGCTATGTCTGGACGACGGATCAACTCCGCGACGTACTCGGGGCTGAATTAGGCGATCAAGCAACGACGCTCTTGCAGGTGTCTGACGAAGGCAACTTCACCGACGGCCGCAGTGTGTTGCAACTACCTGAAGATCCCACCGGCGACTGGTGGCAGAACGCACGTCAGCAACTGTTGGCCGCCCGGGAACAACGCCCGCAGCCCAGCCGAGACGACAAAGTCATCGCAAGCTGGAACGGTCTAGCAATAGCCGCACTGGCAGAAGCCGGCTTCGTCCTGCAACGCCCTGAACTGATCGAGGCAGCACAACAGTGCGCCGAGTTCCTGCTCGACGTACACACGAGTTCAGCCGTTGATGACGGACGACCTAGCCGCCGATTGTCTCGGTCCTCGTTGGTTGGTGTGGTCAATCCATCAGCACCGGGAATGTTGGAGGACTACGCATTCTTAGCCGAAGGCTTGATCTCGCTATCTAACGTGACGGGTGAGTTGCGTTGGTTGCTGCGAGCAGGGGAGTTGACCGAGACCATCTTGAGTCAGTTCACCCATGACATCGGTGGTGGCTTCTTCGATTCACCTCCTGGCGACGATCAGCTCGTGCGGTTGAGTGATCCCGCTGATCTGGCTACCCCGTCGGGATGGTCGGCAGCTGCCGGAGTGCTGCTGGCCTACGGAACTGTGATGACCAGTGAGCGACACTTGCTGGCTGCCGAACATGGATTAGTGATCGCCGATGCGATGGGTCGAAAGGCACCGCGATTCGCTGGTTGGTTGTTGGCGACGGCTCAGGCGTATCTGTCTGGTCCACGGGAAGTCGTCATCGTCGGTGCTCCTGACGATCCACAACGAGCCGCACTGCATGCCGCAGCGTTGAGTTCCACGGCACCCGGTTTAGTGCTGGCGGTAGGAACTGGTCCGGCCGTTCCCGCTCCTGTCCATGGAATGGATCCATTCGCTGATCGATCGGTTGTCGATGACAAGGCCACGGCCTATGTCTGTGTGCGTTCGCAATGTCGTCGTCCCGTTCATTCCGTAGACGAATTGCGGGCAGAACTGACCAGTCCGACTGCGTAGTTAGAACCCACACTTTTGCCCGTGGCATGGCACCATCAGGGCATGGGTTTGAGTGACTTGGTGTACCGCGCGTATGCGCGGCAACTGAGTGGGCAGATTCCCCATGATCGAATCCCGCGCCATGTCGGTGTCGTTCTTGATGGCAACCGTCGGTGGGCAAAAGAAACCGGTTCGGCCAGCCATGACGGTCATCGTGCCGGGGCAGCAAAGATTGCGGAGTTCCTTGGCTGGTGCGAGGAAGCAGGCGTCGAGGTCGTCACCTTGTGGTTGTTGTCCACGGACAATCTCGCCCGGCCTCAGGCGGAGCTCGAACCGTTGCTGGAGATCATCTCTGACACGGTGACCGATCTGGCACATACCCAACGGTGGCGGGTCCATCCCGTGGGTGCCCTTGATCTGCTTCCCTCCGATACCGCTGCTGCGTTGAAGGAAGCCGATTCGACGACTCGCAGTGTTGAGGGGATGACGGTCAATGTGGCCGTTGGCTATGGCGGGCGACGTGAACTCGTTGACGCGGTTCGCGCCTTGCTCACGCAGCATGCCCAACTTGGAACAAGCATGGATGAGCTTGCTGGCGAACTAGACGTCGAAGACATCGCTGAGCATCTCTACACCAAAGGTCAGCCTGACCCGGACCTGTTGATTCGCACCTCAGGAGAACAACGACTATCCGGATTCATGCTCTGGCAGAGCGCTAATTCAGAGTTCTATTTCTGCGAGGCGTACTGGCCGGACTTCCGGCAGGTCGACTTCTTGCGAGCCTTGCGTGCGTACGCCGCGAGGGAACGCCGCTTCGGCGCGTAACCTGCTGTTTGCTTGCTCTACGTATTCAGGTAAATACTCAGCGTTGCGTTCTTGCTTTCCCCTCCCAGCGGTCTAGCGTGGGTACGCGAACTCGTCTGACCTGTTGTGCGCCCGGCCAATGGTGCAGCGAGAAATACGGGAGGCACTGTGCCGTCGACTGACCGTCCATCGAATCGGACCTATGTGCTGGACACCAGCGTCTTGCTTAGCGATCCGCAAGCTCTCCTGAGATTCGATGAACACGATGTCGTCTTACCGGTTGTTGTCGTGACCGAGCTTGAAGCTAAACGCACGCATTCCGAGTTGGGTTACTTCGCCCGCCAAGCGCTACGCATGCTCGACGACCTCCGGGTCGAACATGGACGCCTGGATACGCCGGTTCCGCTCCCTAGCGGCGGCAACCTGTTGGTCGAGCTCAACCACAACGATCCGAACGTCCTGCCCAGCGGATTCCGCTTGGGCGATAACGACAGTCGCATCCTGGCTGTCGCGCGCTCTTTATCCAACGAGGGCAAAGACGTTGTGCTGGTCAGTAAAGACCTGCCGATGCGCGTCAAGGCATCCGCAATGGGTCTGTCCGCGGAGGAATACCGCGCTGAACTCGTGAGCAATTCCGGCTGGACTGGAATGCATGAACTATCCGTCGATAGCGACTTCATCAACACGTTGTATGACGAAGAAGTCGGTGACAACGACGAAGCCCGCGATCTTCCCTGCCATACCGGTGTGGTGTTGCTTTCTGATCGTGGCAGCGCGTTGGCGAGAGTCACACCAGACAAGCGTCTGCAGTTGGTGCGCGGTGACCGCGAAGCATTCGGCCTGCATGGGCGAAGCGCAGAACAACGCATTGCCCTGGATCTGCTACTCGATCCCGACATCGGAATCGTGAGCCTGGGAGGTCGTGCCGGTACCGGTAAGTCGGCGCTGGCCCTGGCCGCGGGACTCGAAGCGGTGATGGAACGGCAAGCGCATCGCAAGGTCATCGTGTTCCGTCCGTTGTATGCCGTTGGTGGTCAAGAACTGGGATACCTGCCCGGCTCAGAAGGGGAGAAGATGGCGCCGTGGGGTCAGGCCGTCTTCGACACTTTGTCGGCGATCACCACCAGCGAAGTGGTCGACGAACTAGTCGATCGAGACCTGATCGAAGTGCTGCCGCTGACCCATATTCGAGGACGTTCGCTGCACGATGCATTCGTCATCGTTGACGAAGCACAGTCTCTGGAACGCAACGTTTTGCTCACGGTGTTGAGTCGAATCGGCAAGGACTCAAAGGTCGTGCTCACCCATGACATTGCGCAGCGAGATAACTTGCGAGTCGGTCGCCATGACGGTGTCGTTGCCGTGGTTGAACGGCTTAAAGGCCACCCACTGTTTGCTCACGTCACGCTGCAACGATCCGAACGCTCACCGATTGCCGCGTTGGTGACGGAGCTATTGGATTCCTCGGAAGGCATCGGCGTGGACCTTGGGGATGCCTGATCCAGTTCGTGCATTCGTGAAGCACTAATTCCGGGTAAAGCGCTGCGGCACAAGGGATTCCGCATCGCCGTGAACCTCCGATGATGTCCGAATTATCCCTTTACATCGGTGGCATACCTCACGATTCTCGGCTTGCTGACACATTTGTAATTCAGTCACGGTAAATCGAGTCGCCACAAGATCCACCCCGGCGACAAGCGTTGCTTGATCGGCCATTCGCCGATCGCGGAGAGCACAGCCAGTCGCTCCCATCGCCTCTTGCGCGAACGCATCGTGTGCCCTTGTTCGACGATTTGTCAGGACTGATTGACCGTATGAAGAAGTTTGCTGTGCCTGCTGCCGTGTTGGTGGCCGCCCCCATGACCGTCGGTGCCAGTAGCGCTAATGCTGTTGAGGTTAGTTCCTCCGCAGGCATCCATACCCAAAGCACATCCACTCGGATTTTGTCCGCGAAGGAGCGAGCCGTATTGGCGATCCGCCCACCTCACAAGTACGCCTCGGTGGCGTACAACAAGTACTGGGCGCGCGAATACATGCGCATCAAGTACGGCTGGGGTAAGTCGCAGTTCAAGGCATTCGACCGAGTGGTGACTCGTGAATCCGGCTGGGACGAACGCGCCATGAACCGAAGCTCCGGCGCCTATGGCATTCCGCAGTCGTTGCCAGCCAGCAAGATGCGTTCGGCAGGTAAGGACTGGCGAACCAATCCTCGTACTCAGATCAAGTGGGCGTGCTCATACATGAAGTCTGCTTACGGCTCCCCAAGCAAGGCGTGGAATTTCTGGGCGAGCCATCACTGGTACTAAGCCGAATTAGTCAGACCCAACGATTGATGACGTGGCCTGAGTAACGGTTGACTGCTCTGGTCGCGCGGTGACCGGCTCGTGTGATGAGGTTCAAGGCATGAGCCCCACGGTGACGTTCCTCGGACATGCCTCGGTGCTCATTGATACTGGGCGCACCCAGGTACTGACCGACCCGTTGCTGTTCTCGCGGGTGGCCTTCCTTGGTCGAGTGAGTGCAGAAGTGTTTGCCGATGAGTACGCGCAAACAGACCTCGTGCTCATCTCGCATATGCACGCCGATCATTGCGATCTGAGATCGCTGCGGACGTTGGAATACGCGACGATCGTCGTGCCCGTCGGGTCAGCGGCCTGGCTGCGTTCGCATGGCGTACACAACGTGGTCGAGCTTCCGATTGGGCAATCGTTGACCATTGACGATGTCACCGTCACCACAACCCCGGCTATCCACGATGGGCGACGTTTGCGCTGGAAAGGCCCCGATGCAGACGCTGTCGGCTACGTCATTGAGACGAAAGGCCCAGCGCCTGCGGACAACACCACGGTGTACTTCGCCGGAGATACCGACCTGTTCGACGAAATGACCGATCTGCCCGGGGTGGGAAGCCAAGGAATCGACCTGGCTCTGCTGCCGGTGTGGGGATGGGGTCCGAACCTCGGTCCAGGGCATATGAACCCAGAACGGGCCGCTCACAGCTTGGACCTACTTCAGCCGAGTCTGGCTGTACCGATTCATTGGGGAACGTTCTTCCCAGTCGGGCTGCGACGACTGAAACCCAGTCTGGGTTCACTCCTGAGTGAACCACCGTTCGAGTTTGTTCGACATGCTGAACAACGTTCCGCGCAGCATCGGGTTCAGGTCGTGCAGCCTGGTGGTGTGGTGTCGGTCGGGAATCGAGGTGATCAGTCATGAGTGAGGCCAGCGATAGGCGCAAGGAACGAATTGACGCGACGAAGGCGGAAATGCGTCGCCACCAAGACATCGCCAGCGACTTCATCAGTGACCCATTCGGCAACCGTCATCGCCTGCGGGACATGCTGTGGCACTTCCTCATCGGCTGCGTTGTGCTGGGTGTCAGCATTGCGATCTCTCCGGAGATCAATGTCAGCAGTTGGATCCAGGTTCCTTTTGCCGTCTTACTGCAGACGATTCTGTCTGCCGCATTGCGCCCGCTCATGATTCGCATTGCTGTTCCGCTTGGCTGGGTGGGAACCGCGTTCCTAGCCTTCTTCAGCAACTTCATCGTCATCTATCTGGCGATTCGATTCACGCCCGGAATCGAACACAAGGGCCCCTGGCAGATCATGATTGTCACCTGGATTTATGCGGTGATTCTGGCCATCGTTCAGTGGGTACTCGCGGCTGACGACAACCAAGCATTTGTGATCAATGCGATTCGGCAAAGCACACGTTCCAAAGTCTGGGGATCGCAACTTACTGAAGGCGACAAGCAAGCCTTGGCCGACGGTTCGCATCCCACGCTCGGGGTTGTGTTCGTGCAGCTTGATGGCATGCCTGCGCCGGTACTGGAATGGGCGGTCAAATCTGGAAACTTCCCCACGTTGTCGCGATGGATCAGAAGTGGTGACTACTCCTGGGCGGAATGGCACGCCCGGATCCCTTCTACTACGCCGGTTTCGCAAGCGGGTTTGCTGCACGGATCGAGCGAGAACATCCCTGCGTTCCGTTGGTATGACAAATCCTTGGGCCGATTGATCGTGGCCAACCACCCGCCGGATGCTGCCCTCATTGAGGCGCGACTCAGCAACGGTCGCGGCCTGCTCGCGGATGAGGGTGTGAGTATTTCCAATCTGTTTTCTGGCGACGCCCCGACCAGCCTGCTGGTGATGAGCTCGTTATCCAAGGGGCGTTCTGGGCTGGGGTCGAGCAGTACGTACGCATCGTTCTTCGCTCACCCTGAGGGCTTCTCCCGGGCATTCGTGTTGACCGTGGGAGAAATGATCAAAGAGAAGTACCAAGCTCGAATCCAACGACGAAAAGGGATCGAACCGCGAATCTCCCGCCACGGTTCGTACGTATTTCTTCGCGGAGTGACCAACGTCTTGCTGCGTGACCTCAACACCTCGCTCGTGATCGATTCGATGATGAAGGGCGTCAAGTCCATCTACGTCGATTACGTGGACTACGACGAAATCGCCCACCATGCCGGAGTTCAACGCCCCGAGTCTTTGCGCGCCCTCGAAGGGCTCGATGAGGTCTTGTTTCAGTTGGAACGAGTGGTTCGTTACGCACCCAGACCGTATCGATTTGTGTGCGTCAGCGATCACGGACAGAGCCAAGGCTCCACCTTCAAACAGCGCTACGGCGAACCCTTGGAGGACGTGGTGCGCGACCTCATGGGAATCGACACAGCCGACGTTGCCGCCGCGACCGGTTCCGTTGAGGCGTGGGGTCCAGTCAACGTGTTCTTGTCCGACTTGCAGCAGCAAAACTCACTTTCCGGTGGCCTTACTCGAACAGCTATGCGAGGCAAGACCTCAGACGGAACCGTCCAATTTGGTCCTGGTGTGCAGGAACATGAACAGGCGTCAACCGAAGACGGTGTCGCAGCCGAAGTCGTCGTGATCGGTTCGGGCAACCTCGGCGGAATCTGGTTCCCGCGCCATGAAGGTCGATTGACTGCCGAAGACATTGAGACACAGTGGCCCGGCCTACTCGCTGGACTCAGTACCCACGAAGGCGTCAGCTTCCTTATGGTGAAAAAGGCCGACGGCGAAGATGTCGTCATGAGTCGAGATGGTGTGCGTTGGTTGCAGTCTGACCGGATCGAAGGCACCGATCCGCTCGAACCGTTCGACCGACAAACGCGGGAGGATCTACTCCGCGTTTCTGCTTTTGCTGATGCGCCCGACATCTATCTGAACTCGATGTACGACGTACAACTGGGCGAGGTGGCGGCGTTCGAAGAACTCGTCGGTTGTCACGGTGGCGTGGGCGGTTGGCAGACCCGGGCGATGGTGGTTCATCCGACGAATTGGCCGATTGAAGAACGCTTCACCGATGACCAAGGCCGCCTAGTCGGCGCAGAGTCGGTCCATCGTCAGTTCGTCTCGTGGTTGGAGCAACTCGGTCATCGCGGTGACCTGACCGTTGCTCAAGTGACGCCGAAGGGTGATGAACCTCTAGGGTCGTCGCAGAGCGATTCGGTGCTCGGTCAAGAACCTGCCAGCAAGGAGAACGTGAGTGAAGCGCAAGTTGATCGCATTTGACTTGGACGACACCCTTGCGGTGACCAAGTCGCCCATTAGCGACAAGATGGCCGAACTGTTGGCTGGGCTGTTGGAGAACTACGACGTATGCGTCATCACTGGCGGCACCATCGACCAGATCCGCACCCAAGTCGTTGATCGGTTGGATGTCGGTGACGATCGACTCGCGCGGCTACACCTGATGCCGACCTGTGGAACGCGCTACTACACGTTCCACTTGGATAGCGGCGAATGGGTCCAGGAGTACGCCGAAGACCTCACCGAGGACCAAAAATCAGCCATCATCGGTGCGCTCAAAGAAGGCGCCCAGGAACTCGGCATCTGGGAAGACAGTCCAGCAGGAGAAATTATCGAAGACCGAGGGTCCCAAATCACCTACTCGGCATTGGGTCAGCAAGCCACGCCAGACGACAAGTACGCGTGGGATCCAGACGGGAAGAAGAAGCACGCCCTACGCGACAAGGTGTTGCCACAACTGCCTGAGCTAGAGGTCCGCGTTGGTGGCACCACCAGCGTCGACATCACCCGAGTCGGTATCGATAAGGCATATGGCATGTCCAAGCTGATTGAAATCGTTGGTTTAGACAAGGCAGACATCTTGTTCTTCGGCGACAAGCTGGAAGAAGGTGGCAATGACTACCCGGTCAAGGCAATGGGGATCGACTCCATCGCCGTTGACGGCTGGGAAGACACCGCGCTGGCGTTAGAAGGCATCAACGCCGTCAGTAACTGACTATTCGGCTGGCGCGCCGACCGGAATCCGGTTGGCGATGGGCCGCATTGTGTCCGCGAAGAAGTCGTTGCCCTTGTCGTCCACCACGATGAAGGCCGGGAAGTCCACGACCTCGATCTTCCAGACCGCTTCCATGCCTAACTCGGGGAAGTCGAGCACCTCCACCTTCTTGATGTTGTCTGCGGCAAGGAGAGCAGCAGGGCCACCGATTGAGCCGAGGTAGAAACCACCATTGTCTTGGCAGGCGTCGGTGACGGCTTGGCTGCGATTTCCCTTGGCCAACATGACAAAGGAGCCGCCGGCCTTTTGGAATTGATCGACGTACGAGTCCATCCGTCCGGCAGTGGTGGGACCAAACGAACCAGAGGGCATTCCCTCCGGCGTCTTTGCCGGGCCGGCGTAATAGACGGCATGGTCGCGCATGTAGTCCGGCATGGGTTGTCCAGCGTCGAGCATCTCTTTGATTCGCGCATGGGCAATATCGCGGGCGACGATGAGCGGGCCGTTGAGCGCAACGCGTGCCTTGACCGGCAGTTTGGATAGTTCTGAACGAACCTCGCTCATTGGTCGGGTGAGGTCGATCCGAGTGACCTCGGCTGCGGAATCGTCCAAGTGCTCGTCCGTCACCTCCGGTAAGAAGCGAGCTGGATCGTGCTCGAGCTGTTCCAGGAACACTCCTTCCGGCGTGATCTTGGCCTTGGCCTGCCGATCCGCCGAACACGAGACGGCCACTGCGATAGGTGCCGATGCGCCGTGGCGCGGCAACCGAATCACCCGCACGTCGTGGCAGAAGTACTTACCGCCGAACTGAGCACCGATGCCGAACTCTTGAGTCTGTTTGAGGACTTCGGCTTCCATTTCCAGATCGCGGTAGCCGTTGCCGTCCGGTCCGCCTATAAGCGGCAAGGTGTCGTAGTAGCGGGCAGAGGCGTACTTGGCGACCTTCAGCGCGTACTCCGCGCTGGTCCCTCCCACGACGACAGCCAGGTGGTACGGCGGACAGGCAGCGGTTCCCAACTGCCGCAGTTTTTCGTCTAGGAACGCAGCGAACCGAGTGGGATTGAGTACG
>JBDHZU010000023.1:0-21491 GCA_039812085.1 Candidatus Nanopelagicales bacterium
TGAACGTGAAGCTGCCTGGAGTGGTCGTAGCGAGTTGTATCTGTACTGGTCGTGAAAAGGAGTTGCGTGGACTCAGACAGAGCGAGCAGCGGACTTGATTCGACTGGTCAGCTCGGACACCTGGTTGTACAGCGTGCGGTCAGAGGCCAAGTTGTCCTTGATCTTGCGTTCCGCGTGCATGACGGTGGTGTGGTCACGGCCGCCAAAGTGCTTACCAATGATGGGCAGTGACAGATCGGTCAGCTCGCGGCATAGGTACATCGCCATCTGACGGGCTTGGACCAGGGTGCGGGTTCGAGATGGACCCTTCAGGTCGTTAATGGAGAACTGGAAGTACTCCGAGCACTCTTGCATGATCAACGGTGCACTGATTTGTGGTCCGTGTTGGTGAGCAATCAGATCCCGCAGCACGGTTTCTGCCAGATCAACAGTTACTGGGGAGCTGTTCAAGTTTGCGAAAGCCGTGACTCGGATGAGGGAGCCTTCTAGCTCACGAATGTTCGTCACGATCTTGCTGGCGATGAACTCCAGGACGTCAGGATCGACAGTTAGCCGTTCCTGTGCCGTCTTCTTCCGAAGGATCGCGATACGGGTTTCCAAGTCGGGAGGTTGAACATCTGTAATCAGTCCCCATTCGAAGCGGGACTTCATCCGATCTTCAAAGTCGGGTAGTTCCCGTGGTGGCAAATCAGAAGTCACCACGATCTGCTTGTTGGCGTTATGCAGGGTGTTGAAGGTGTGGAAGAACTCTTCCTGGGTCTGCACTTTGCCGGACAGGAACTGGATGTCATCGACCAGGAGCACGTCAATATCGCGGTATCGACGCTGGAAACTGGCCGCTTTGTCATCTCGAATCGAGTTAATGAACTCGTTGGTGAACTCTTCGGAACTGACGTAGCGAACCTTGGTGCCGGCGAACAACATGCGCGAGTAGTGGCCAATCGCGTGTAACAGGTGGGTCTTACCCAGTCCTGATTCGCCGTAGATGAACAGTGGGTTGTACGCCTGCGCTGGTTGTTCGGCCACGGCCACGGCCGCCGCATGAGCGAATCGGTTACTGGAACCGATAACGAACGTCTCAAAGGTGTACTTGGGGTTCAGCCGGCAAGCGGGATCGGTCTGAGATTGAGGTGATCCGGCACCGGGACGTTGTGTATCTCGTAGATCCACTACTTGCTGGGGAATCCCGCCGACTGCTACCGCATCCGATGTGGGAACACTTTCCGGGTCGGCGGCATAGGTGCTGTCCGCCAAGGTATCGGTGGTTTCCTCGTCGAGGTCGCGAGCAACCTCTGGATCGACTGTCACTACGAGGTCGACATTTCGTCGTAATACGTGGGACAAAGCATCAATCACCATGGGCTTCAGGTGTGATTCCAAGACGTTGCGGGTGAAGTCATTGGGTGCCGCGAGGATGACGGTGTTTCCATCAATCCGGCGTAGCCGAGTGAGTTGAACGAAGCCCTGCTGTTGTCGGCTCATCGTGGACTGGTCACGCAATACCGTGAGCATGCCGTCGAAAAGTTCGTCCAGGCTGAGAGTGTTCTCCATGGACTAAGCGCCTTCTCCCCACCGCACGCACGCGGCTCTTACTTCCCCTGCGACTGCCGACTCACTCACGGCCACGTTGCCCGAGGAGTAGATCTCGTCCTGTCTGAATGCTTATGTGACGTCACTTGATCCACATACGGGATATTCGGTGCTCAATCCGAAGCGATGTCAGCAAGGCGAGACGATAGTCACGAATCCACAGCCACTTCAAGCAGTTATCCACAACTCGTCAGAAATACCCCGGACTGGGTGAGAACTTCCAGGGGTGGGCTATTCAGAACATAGGTCTGTGGCCTACTCTTGATGCAGGTTTCTGTCCATTGTGGATGCCATCGTTATCTCCGGCACCGGGAACAGATCACACACCCAGCACTGCGGAACTCACATTTCTGTGTCTATCGCACCTAATGGTGAGTGATTCCGGGTCAGGTAAGAACGCATCCCACACCAGCGCGACTACCCAGGAGTTCGACCATGAAGCGCACCTACCAACCGAACAACCGTCGTCGGCACAAGAAGCACGGCTTCCGTCTGCGTATGCGTACGCGCGCTGGTCGTTCGATCCTGTCGTCACGCCGCCGCAAGGGCCGCGCGAGCCTCAGCGTCTGACGTGCTCCCCCATCGATCCCGACTTACGGATCGACGGTCGATCACGCACACAGTTCGACGGGGCACTTCCTGCCGCCGAGGTCATCTCACTGTTCACGTGTTGAACTCGACCGATTCGGATCAGCCTCCCACCGTTGCTTTTGCCGTCAGTAAGTCAGTGGGTAATTCCGTGATGCGTCATCGCACTGCCCGGCGATTGCGCCATGTCATGCAGACTCGGATCAACCGACTTCCCTTAGGGACAACCGTTGTGGTTCGAGCACAAGAAGGTGCTCACACAGATTCCTCCGCTCAACTGGCCGCTGACTTAGACGACGCCTTCGCGGTGATTAACCGTCGAATCGAGCAGCAATGACTACGTCAACCCACACGAATGCGGTGCACCGATCCTTCCTGGAACAGGTGTGGTTCTGGCTGACTCGACCCGTGGTGTGGGGGCTGTTGGCGTTGATCTTTGTTTACCAAAAAGTGTTGTCCCCGGTGTTGGGACCACGTTGCCGCTTCTACCCCTCGTGCTCTTCCTATGCCGCTGAAGCCATCACGGTGCATGGACCGTTTAAAGGCGTGGCGCTTGGCGCTTGGCGAATTGCCCGCTGTCACCCGTGGAACCCTGGTGGAATCGACATGGTTCCGCAGCGTGGATCCTGGCGACCAGGTCCGGACCCAACCGATGAGCCTGCCGGAGGCGGGGCACCAGCAGAAAATCGTTCCGATCTAACCTTGATAACTCAGACCCAGCGATCTGCCGGTCGCCACCCGAAGAGCTAAGTGAGACTACGACTGTGTTCATTCTGAAGCCGATCGAGATTGCTGTTGCCTGGGTTCTCGTTCAGTTCCACCATCTTCTTTCTCCACTCTTCGGTGCTGCCAGCGGTGTGACCTGGACGCTGTCCATCGTCGGACTCGTCATCGTCATCCGAGTCCTGCTGATTCCACTCTTCGTTAAGCAGATCAACGCGCAGCGCAACATGCAGTTGCTGCAGCCGAAGATGAAGGAAATCCAGAAGAAGTACGCCGGCGACCGCGAGCGGCAGTCGCAGGAAATGATGAAGCTCTACAAGGAGACCGGGACAAACCCGCTGGCTTCTTGCTTGCCGATTCTGTTGCAGTCCCCAATCTTCTTCGCCCTGTTCCGAGTGCTGCAAGGTATTGCCAAGAACCCACCCCAGGGAATTGGTCCGCTTACTCCGGAACTTGCCCAGCAGGCACACGATGCCTCGATCTTCGGGGTGCCGCTGTACGCCACCTTCGCGCATGCGATGGATACCCCGAATCCCCCGAACACCCGGATTTTGGCGATCACGCTGATCGTGGCGATGTCACTGACAACCTTCTTCACTCAACGCCAGTTGGTGATGAAGAACATGGCGGCTGACAATCCGATTGCTAAGCAGCAGAAGATCCTGGTCTACGTCTTCCCCTTCATCTTCGCGATCGGTGGTTTCAACTTCCCGATTGGTGTGCTCATCTACTGGACCACCACCAACCTTTGGTCGATGGGTCAGCAGTTCTACGTGATCCGAAATAACCCGCAACCAGGAACGCCTGCTGCCGAAGCACACGCTCGTCGTATGAAGGAAAAGGAAGAGCGCAAGGCTGCCCAGCAGTTCGAGAAGATGTCGCCACAAGAACAAGCAGAGGTCTTGGCAGAAAAGCAGGCTCAGTCAGTAGCGGCCGCCCGCCAGCAACCGAAGCGACAGTCTAAAAAGAAGCGAAAAGGCGGGGGTTCCCCACCAAAACCGCCCGCTAATTCCAGCCAGGGCTGAACTCAAAGACCTCATCTGTGTGCGGGCATGCCTGCACACACAAACGCCGGGTCTTCCCGGAAGAACGTAAGGAGAACGCGCAGTGAGCACGGAAAACCTCGAATCCACCGACGACACCCAAGTCGAAGAGGTGGTCGATAGCCCCACCACCGATAGCGATAGTGGTTCTGAGAAGTCAGCTAACGGCTCTCGTCTGGAACAGCTCGAGAATGAAGGCGATATCGCTGCGGATTACCTCGAAGGCTTACTCGACATCGCTGATCTCGATGGCGATATCGACATGGATGTCGAAGGGGATCGCGCGATGGTGGCCATTGTGGGAGAAGGTCTGGACCACCTCGTCGGAGATAACGGCAAGGTGCTGGATGCACTGCAGGAGCTCACTCGTTTGGCAGTTACTCAGCAAACCGGAGACCGTTCCCGATTGATGCTGGACATCGCTGGGCACCGTGCTGCTCGCCGAGAACAGTTGTCAGCCCTGGGCACCGAGGCGTGTGAGCGCGCGAAGTCGTCCAACGAGGCGGTTCGACTGGAGCCCATGACTCCCTTCGAACGGAAAATCGTTCACGATGCCGTGGCCGAAGCGGGACTGAAGTCTGAATCAGAGGGCGAAGAGCCCAAGCGCTACGTCGTCGTCATTCCGTAAAGAAGTCGCGCTAGGAACTCCACACCTGGATCCACTGTTGGTCATTGGGGACCAGGCAATCTCGAATACCTGCGTCGAACGTCGCCAATTGCGTGCCATGTGCCGCAGCGAGATTTACTAGCTGTAGGTCCGTCACCTGGCGGCGACCCATCAATACCCGAAGGTCAATGGTGGGTTCTGCTAGCGATGCGGTATCGGGTAGGAAACTCCAACCATCCACGTGCCGGATTGCGTCAAGTTGGCTGAGTGCTTCACCCCCGGTCACTGCGCGCCCAACCAGAGATTCAGTCATCAGTAAGCGGACCAGGCCCGCTTCCGTTGTGGGACAGGTGTGGAAGCCATCAAGGTGCGCAAATCGTTCGTGCGCGGCGCTGTGATGAACGTGTTGATCCAAGGTGAGTGCCAGCAAGACGTTGACGTCGAGCAGCATCATTGACCTGCTCGTTCATCGTCGCGGTACATCGCCACGAGTTCATCGGTCACTGTGTGTCCGACCGCTCCGGTCAGTATGGGAAATCCAGATGTGGATTGCGGTGACGATGGTTTGGCCAGCCCTGCCAGTGCGAGTTCTGAGACTGCTTTACCCAACGAAATCTTCTCGGCGCTGGCTTTTGCTCGGGCAGCGCTGAGCACCGTTGGATCTAAATCAAGGGTAGTGCGCATCACAACATCATAACATCGTGATGTGACTTAGATGCTCACTAAAGAGATTGGTGAATCGAGCGATGCACCAACCGGGAAGCCGCAGATGACTGATGTTTCACGTGAAACATGTGAGCGAGAACCTAGACGGAACCCCACTCCTGACGGCACCCTGTTTCACGTGAAACAGACCGAACAGTGGCTGGCGGAAGTGTTCGGTCAAACCGAACTGCAGACTCTCGTGACATACGGCGAACTCCTTGAGGAAGTGGGAGTTGAGCGGGGATTGATCGGTCCACGAGAAGTACCCCGTTTGTGGGACCGACATTTGTTGAACTGTGCAGTAGTCGCCGATCCAGCCTTGGGACTACTCCCCACATCAGCCTCGGTCATTGACGTTGGCTCCGGCGCAGGTCTTCCTGGCTTGGTGTGGGCGGCTGTGCGCCCTGATCTCACTGTCACTTTGGTCGAGTCGATGCTGCGCCGAACTGAGTTCTTATCCCTCGCAGTCGAACACCTCAACCTCGGTGACCGCGTGCAGGTTCACCGAGCCCGAGCCGAAGATGCCACGCAGCGACAAGCCGATGTGGTGACTGCCCGCGCAGTGGCAGCTCTGCCCAAACTGCTCCCTTGGCTGGCCCCTTTGGTTGCGGATGGTGGCCGGATTGTTGCGTTGAAGGGCCGTACGGCCAGTGAGGAAATCCAGGCTGCACAACCTGTGTTGAGTTCCCTCGGGAAGCTGCATGCGGAGCTTAGGGTGTGTGGACAAGACCTGCTCGACGAACCGACCACAGTGGTTGTCGTCGACGGATTCACTCGCTGACTCATCAGTGGGCAGTGAATATGAATGAGATGGGGGAGTCAGTGGCGCGAATCATCGCCGTGGCTAATCAAAAAGGTGGAGTCGGTAAGACCACCACCGCAATCAATGTTGCTGCAGCGTTGGCTGAGTTAGGTCAACAAACGCTATTGATCGACCTGGATCCGCAGGCCAAT
Source organism: Candidatus Nanopelagicales bacterium (assembly GCA_039812085.1). Taxonomy (GTDB): domain Bacteria; phylum Actinomycetota; class Actinomycetes; order S36-B12; family UBA10799; genus JBDHZU01. The sequence continues at coordinate 6,211 of JBDHZU010000023.1, forward strand.
GCCTCACAGGCAGCCGGGATTACCCGGGCAGATACCGAATTGTCGACCTACGACGTACTCATGGGCGATGTGGAGTTGATGGATGTTGTCGTCACCACATCGACACCGAACCTTCGCTGTGCACCAGCATCGGTCGACCTCGCCGGTGCCGAGATTGAACTTGTCCAACAAACTCAACGTGAACAACAACTCGCCCAGGCGCTGAAACAACTGCCAACCGATATCGACCTCGTGGTGATCGATTGTCCACCAAGTCTGGGTCTACTCACCGTGAATGCCCTCGTCGCAGCCGACGAACTCGTGGTCCCGGTTCAGGCAGAGTTTTTTGCCCTTGATGGGATGGCTCGGTTGATTGACACCTTGTCGATGGTTCGACAACACCTCAATCCCACGCTTGCTATCAGCACAGTGGTGCTGACCATGGTCGATTCCAGTGGGACAGGACGGGAATGGACAGTGGCAGACGAAGTTTCTGCTCAGTTTGGTTCTGGACTGGCTCGTACTCAGATCCCCCGGGATCGTGCTCTGGCAGAAAGCCCCCGGCTTGGACAAACCGCGCTTTCTTTCGCACCTGGCTCACCTGGTGCCGTGGCCTATCGGGCACTTGCCGGTGAACTGTTAGCCAGTGCTCTTCCCAAGGTTTCCCGTGAACCTGCAAAGAAACAGACAAAGAAACGGACAAAGGCGGTCAAAGTATGACAGATCGGGCGAGTAATCAGCGTCGAGCGGCTGCCCAACGGTCCAAAACCCGTCGAGGACTGGCTGCTCTCATTCCGGTATCAGATGATTCCGCGACCAGCGAGGCCGCTTCCGATCCGCAGGTGGTCGATGTGCGCCAGTCCACGAAGCGTGCTCGTGCTCGACGACCTGACGTCGGTCCGCCTGCTGCCAGCGCGCACAAAGCGCCTGAGATTGCCGCACCGATCTCGATTGAGGGCTTGACCCTGATCGATGTGAATCCAGCCGAGGTTCATCCCAACCATGCCCAGCCACGAACAATCTTCGATCCCGATGCGATTGAACAGTTAGCGGCCTCGATCAAAGAAATCGGTTTCCTGCAACCCATCGTGGTGCGTCCTGACGGTGATAGCTGGGAACTGATTGCCGGTGAACGGCGACTGCGTGCTGCTCGTTCGCTCGACTTACCCAAGATCCCTGCCTTGGTGCGTTCCACGGCAGACGAGGCGATGTTGCGCGATGCCTTGTTGGAGAACCTGCAACGAGTTCAACTCAACCCGTTGGAAGAAGCCGCTGCGTATGAACAACTCTTGGTGGACTTCGGTTGCACTCACGACGAATTGGCCGCGCGGCTGGGTCGATCCCGTCCGCAGATCTCCAACACCGTCCGACTCTTAAAGCTGCCTCCTGCGGTGGCATCGCGAGTTGCTGCTGGAGTTCTATCCGCTGGGCATGCTCGGGCGCTGCTGTCCGTGGACGATTCTGAGCGTGCCGATGAACTCGCCCGCCGAGTGGTGGCAGAGGGCATCAGCGTGCGCGGCCTTGAGGAGATTGTGGCGACGGCCAAACCCAAGCGACGGGTAGCGAAACCACAAAAGGCAACGCAGCAACCGGTCGAGCTGGAAGCGGTGGCTGCACGTTTGTCGGACAAGTATGAGACGCGAGTTCAGGTAGCGATGGGCCGTAAGCGCGGCAAGATCGTGATCGAGTTCGCGGATATTGACGACCTGCACCGAATCGTCACCACTATGGATGAGTTGCCCTCGTAATCCCTTGTGTAACAAGGCAAATCACGTAGTGCTGCAATGCAACTCATTGCGTGAATGTGACTGGGTATTCGTGCAAGAGCTGTCAGCGACAACGACGATCTATGTCAACGAGCGATCTTTGTATGAGTTGCACTGCGGACGTCAGTACCGGTTCCGTTAGGCAGTGAGTTCGGGCTCTCGCTCCCGTGCCTTGGTTACCGACTTCTTGGTGGAGCGGTCTCGCCGCTCATTGAAGGTTCGTCGCCACCAGAAGATGGACAGATAGCCGAATAGCAGTAAGCCGAATACGGCCATCGATGCACTCGCCACGCTATTGAGCCAAGCGCGTGACTCGTGATAGTCGAAGGCAACTCCAGGAGCCACTGGAGACCACAGTGCGGGAATCTCAGTACCGACTTGGACATCTTGCGGTGGCTTGTCACTAAAGATCACATTCTCGGCGGCGACTGCCTCGTCGTCGTCATAGACGGTTCCTCGCCAGGTGCAATGACTGAACGATGACGATTCGCCGCCGGTGCATTGCCGGTGCTCGAATCGGTAAGTCACACCCTCACCTTTGCCATTGCGCGCCTCATATGACTGCAGCAGTGGCGGTACCACCATGGCAAGCGCAGCAGCAAAGGCAATGAACGCTGCCGTGCAGCAGAGCGCTATGCGAACGCTGCGATGAGCAGGGAAGGAATCGGGCACTACTGAATCGTGGCAGTTCTGCTCGCTGCGTGCCTGACGAGCGGACCCAGAACGTCTCCCATTGTCGTATCGGAAGCGGTGATGGCCAGTGGAATGAGCGAGGTCTCGGTCATCCCCGGTGCCACGTTGGCTTCCAAGAACCAAGGGGCCCCGGCCTCATCGACGACGAGGTCCACTCGCCCCCAATCCCGCAAGCCCAGCACGTTGTAAGCGGCCAGCGCGGCCTTTTCTGCAGCGGCTAGTGCGTTGTCGTTCAAGCGGGCGGGAACAAAGAACTCAGTGGAACCAGCGGTGTAGCGCGCGGCGTAGTCGTAGGCGCCAGAGTCCGGCACGATCTCTACGGCTGGGAGGGATCGCACACCATCAGTGGACTCGAACATTCCGATTGCCAGCTCACTGCCCACGATGAACTGCTGCAGCAGCACCACATCGCTGTAGGCAAACGCCGCCACCATGGCGGAGGGAAGTTCGTCGATGCTGGCCACAATGGACAGACCCAGTGCAGATCCGCCTCGATTCGGTTTGACCACCAGTGGGAATCCGAGCCGTTCGGCAATGGGAGGCAGCAGGTTAGGTGCGCCGAGATCGCGGAAAATTGATTGCGGCAGTGCCACTGAGTCCGGCACATTCACCCCGAGACCACGGACCAAGGTGTTGGCTACTGACTTGTCGAACGCTTGTCGACACGCATCGGCGGTGGAGCCCACGTAAGGGACACCAACCAAGTCCAGGACTTCCTGTAGGGAACCATCCTCCCCGGCCGCCCCGTGAACCAACGGGATAGCAACGGTGTCTGGGTGTGCCAGGAGGTTGTCGAGTAAGCCTGAATCGACATCGCTCACATTGGCATCGAAACCAACCTGGCGAAGTTCCTCTGCCACTCGACGTCCGGAGCGAATAGACACGTCACGTTCGGCAGACAGTCCACCGGCGATCACGACGACTCGTTCTGTCATGGGTCGACCTTTCGCTACGGGAGTTCGGGACTGGGAGTAGACGGTCCACGGTGGTAATCCGCAGTGCTGGCATTTGCCCCTGACCCGAAGGTCTCCACGATCTCCATCTCCGCTTCGATGATGGCCGACAGTCGCCGGACACCTTCTCGGATTCGTTCTGGTTCGGGGAACGAGTAGCTCAACCGCATGGCATCTCGGCCTTGACCGTCGATGTAGAAGCCCGTCCCTGGAACGTAGGCGACAAGTCCGGCCACAGCGCGAGGGAGCATGGCAGTCGCGTCTAATCCATCGGGCAAACGCACCCAGGTGAAGAACCCACCCTGCGGCTGAGTCCAGGTGGTTCCCGACGGCATGAGGGACTCCAAGGAATCCAACATGGTGTCTCGCCGCTCGCAGTACAAACTGCGGAAGGTCTTGAGTTGAGCTGCCCAGTCTTGATCGGCCAAGTAGTTCGACACTGTGAGCTGGCTGTAGTTCGACGGGCAGAGCACCGCTGCCTCAGAGGCTAAGACGAGCTTCTCTCTGATTCCGTGGGGAGCCAACGCCCAACCCACACGCAAACCCGAAGCGATCGTCTTGGAGAACGAGCCTAAGTAGACGACACCGTCAGCGTCATCGGCCCGGATCGCGCGGGGAACCTCCCCGTCAAAACCCAATAGACAGTAGGGGTCGTCTTCGACCAACAGAATCTTGTTCCGCTGAGCCACCTGAAGGATGTCGGTTCGTCGCTGTGGTGTCTGGGTGACGCCGAGCGGGTTTTGGTAACACGGGATTGTGTAGATGAGCTTGGGTGTCTTGCCGGCCGCCAGAACCGCGTCGATGGCTTCCTGTAATCCGGTGGGATTCATGCCGTCGTCGTCAGTCGGTACGTGGACAACGTCGCATTGGTAGGAGGCGAAGACTCCCAGCGCACCCACGTAGGACGGACTTTCGACCAGCACGACATCACCTGGGTCGCAGAAGACGCGAACCGTTAGATCCAAGGCCATCTGAGAACCAGGGGTGATCACCACATCGTCCGGGTGACCAGAGATTCCGGACAACGACATCACGTCACAGATCTGTTCCCGTAGTCGCTCGTCACCTTGCCCGGTGCAGTACTGCAGTGCGGTGGCTCCCTGTTCCCGGATCATGCGCGCGACCTCGTCGGCCATTTGATCCAGCGGGAGAGCTGACACGAAAGGTGAACCGCCTGCTAGGGACACGACTTCCGGGCGAGAAGCGACCGAGAACAGTGCACGAATTGCCGAGGTCGTCATGCCGCGGGCGCGGGCGGCGTAGGAATCCACCCAAGGATCTAGTCGAGAACTCGATGGTCGTAACGAGTGGTCGGACACTGATCTGCACCTCCTGTCGGCACCTGTTTGGTCACATCTTTCGCATGAACTACCCGGATGGCAGTTCAATCAATAGTTCTACGATGCCCTATCACGGCATGAGAAGGAGCAGGCATATGTCCGTTCGGACAGCACTTAAGGCTGGCGGTCTACTAGTTCTGGGCGCCGTGCTCGGCTTCATTGCCGCGATTTTGGCTCCCCGGAAGCACCACTGAGGTTGGTTGCGTCACGTTTGCCAGTGTGGAAATTGACGCCAACTGACCATCAGCGTGGTCACTGTCTGCAATGGCATCAGACTCCGCATCTGCGTAGCCACTCGCTTCTGGGGTGAAGAAATTGACCACTGATACGGCGACTGCTTCTGCGAGCACATCGCGGAATGCGGCATCGGCCAGTCGCTGAGCGTCGGTAGAACTCGACAAATAGCCGAACTCGATACGCACGGCGGGCATCCGCGTAATCCGCAACAAATCCCATGTCTTGGGATGCGTACGGCAATCAGTCAGATCGGTTCGACTCACGATCTCCTCTTGCACGAGATCGGCGAACTGAGCACCCATCACTGACTGATCGCGCTCATGACCGTAGTAGTACGTCGATACCCCACGGGCATTGCCGCTGGGCTCGGAATCGGTGTGCAGCGAGACCACCAGATCGGCACCGGTCGTATTGGCGAACTCAGCCCGCACGGTCTCGTCAATGCTGGTTTCTAGCTGATGAGACGGAGGTCGAGAAATGAGAACTTGTGTTCCAATCGCGGCCAGGCGACCTTCAATCCGACGACCTAAATCCTCAGCCACTAAGCATTCGGCGAGACGATGTCCAACAACGCCGTAGTCCGTGCCGCCATGTCCTGGGTCGATCACAATGACCTTGTCCGCGACTCCTGTACGGGACTGTTCGTACCAGTGAGCAGACCGTAGTTGTCGTGCAGCCCCGCCGGTTACTGCCCGCCGAAGCGATCGCAGTGCGCGCCACACAGACGGGCCGCAGGTGCCATCAGCGTCGATGCCGACATTGCGTTGGAATTCGCGCAGCGCATGGTCAGTGTCGGGACCAAACACTCCATCGACTCGACCGGAATCAAATCCCAGGTCGTTGAGTCGTTGCTGCAGTTCGGCGATGTCGTCTCCGGCAACCATGTGAGTGGCGGAGTAGGACACCACGCGGTCTCCCATGCACCAGCGGGCTTCTTCTAGTCGCCGGAAAGTAGCCGGACCGACGATGCCGTCAATGATGATTCCGCGGTCTTGCTGGAATCGTCGGACAGCAGCATCGAGTTCATCGTCGAAGATGCTCGGGTCGCCGTTACCCGAGTCGGGAGGTAAGAGCCCCACTCGTTCCAGTCGGCTGCGCACCTCAGCCACAGCAGAATTGCCGACACCGCGTTGTAGGCGCAGTGTCGGCAACCTGGATGAGCTGTTACTCATAAGCCGAATGAGGTGGGACTGATCAGCTCACGAAGTCAGACAGTTCAGAAAGCAGAGCAGACTTTGGCTTGGCGCCGATGATCTGCTTGACGATCTCACCGTTCTGGAACACCGCCATCGTGGGGATGGAGGTGACGCCGTAGGAAGCGGCAGTCTGCGGGTTCTCGTCGATGTTCAGTTTGACGATCTCGAGCTTGTCTTGATCAGCAGCGATCTGTTCCAAGATCGGGGCGACCATGCGGCATGGGCCGCACCACTCTGCCCAGAAGTCCACCAAGACAGGCTTATCTGACTGCAGAACGTCGGCGGTGAATGAGCCGTCAGTAACGGCGCGGGTTGCACCCATGGTGTGCCTCCTCATGGCGGTGGATCGAAATCCACAGTGATTGGGTTGTTTAGGTCTTGGGTGTCAGCGTACGTGTCTGGGCTGACGGTTGGGTATTTGTCGAATGAGTGTTACTCAGCCGTGTGATCAGCCAGCCACTTTTCAGCATCAAGCGCTGCTGCACAGCCACTTCCTGCTGCAGTGATGGCTTGTCGGTAGCGATGGTCAACCAAGTCTCCGGCCGCAAATACGCCATCCACACTGGTGGCCTTCGAATCGGTGGCCGTGACGACGTAACCTTCGCCATCTAGTTCGACTTGCCCCTTGATCAGTTCGGATCGCGGATCGTGACCAATTGCCACGAACAATCCGGTCACATCCAGGGTGGTGGATTCGCCGGTCACTCGATTGTTAACGACAACTCCACTGACCTTTGGATCGCCCAGAATTTCGGCCACCTCTGAGTTCCATACGAACTCGATCTTCGGGTCTTCCTCCGCCCGCTTGATCATGGCTGCGCTTGCCCGCAATGAGTCGCGCCGGTGGATGACGTAGACCTTCTCGGCGAAGCGGGTAAGGAAAGTAGCTTCTTCCATTGCCGAATCGCCGCCGCCGACCACAGCGATGGTTTGGCCCTTGAAGAAGAACCCATCGCAGGTTGCGCACCAGGAGACGCCGTGACCAGACAGTGCTTTCTCGTTAGCCAGGCCCAGTTCGCGATATTGGGATCCCATGGCCAAGATGACGGCACGAGCACGGTGTTCGTCTCCCTCGCCATCCACCACGACTTTGATGTCGCCGTCGAGACGTAGCTCGGTGACGTCGTCGGTGACGATTTCTGCCCCAAAGCGTTCTGCCTGGGCTCGGATGTTGTTCATCAGTTCCGGTCCCATGATTCCGTCGATGAAACCGGGGAAGTTTTCCACTTCGGTGGTGTTCATCAGGGCGCCGCCAGCGGTTACTGAACCTTCGAAGACCAGGGGATTCAGTTCTGCCCGCGCGGCATAGATCGCGGCGGTGTATCCCGCAGGACCGGACCCCACGATGATGAGCTCACGGACATCGGTGGCTGGTGAACTTCCCACGGTGCACTTCCTCGCATCTATCGATCGACAACGTCTCGAATCAACAACCCTAATCGGCTGACTTATTCCTTGTGCCCGGGTTGGGTGAAACCGCGTTCACCCAGTAGGTGAACTGGATGCGGAAAGTGAATGAGTCAGTCAGTGACGTGGGCGACAGTGCGAATGCCGTGGTCGGCTCCGTTGCAGGGCTGACCGACGACGTACACATCGACGGTGTGTTCGCCAGTTCCAATCGCGACGACTGCAACGGGTTGTTCGTCGCTGCTATCGGAGTCGGAGTACATCGCGAGTTCGATGTGCAGAGGACTCGTGGCGACCGCTTGTTGAGCGCAATTGAGCAAGCCAGAGCGGGTTTGTTCTGGCAAGTCGATTGCGGCTGTCGCCGTAGTGGAGGCATCAACTCGAGCGGACAGTGACGGACTAGCTGAAACAACAGAGTTAGTTGCGGAAGGAGAAGCAGGCGGAGCCGGTGGCGAAGAATCTTCGTACGAGGCTTGGGCGGCTGCTCGCCAGCGAGGCAAAGCCCCGGTGGCCTGATGAGCCAGGCTTGCGCGGGTGTACTTCGCCGTCGAGACGGTGTAGTCAGGGCCACCGCTGGCCACTGAAGGAATCGTGCTGGACGTGCTCGTCATGAGTGCTTGTCCACCGATCACCACACCTACGGCGGCAGCAGCAGCGACGGAGCCACCCAGAATCATGCGCAACCGTGATGGTTTGCCGGTGCCGGGTTGTTCTGGTGGGAGGCTTCCGTCCGCCGTTCGTTGACCGGTTTCCGTAGCGAGGGCCGCGAATTGGGCGTGAATACCAGCGGCAACCTGCTCAGGAATCTGCTCTTCGGGTGCAGCAGCAAGCAATTCGCGTAGGCGTTGTTCTATTTCTGGGGTCACTCGGGGATCGACTTGTGCAGCCGTTTCGGGGTGCAGAGTGGTGGACTCATCGGCAGAACCGCCATTTGACGGCTCCCTGTCGCCGTTTTGATCAGTCACACTCACTCACCTCCCTTGTCCGACGGGTATCCGACGCCTTCACCAGCGCGTGGGTTCCGTACTCCGGCCAATCTGATGGCCAATTTCGCGCGACCCCGCGCACATCGGCTTTTGACTGTCCCTGGAGGACACCCCAACACAGCAGCGGCGTCATCGACGGAATAACCCTGAATATCGACCAAAACGACGGCTGCTCGTTGGTCAGGACTCAGTGTTGCCAGCGCCCGTTCGATCTCGATCCATAGTTCTCGGTTGCCGAGTTCATCAGTGGGGTCAGCCAAGATTCCCGAACCAAAATCGATGTCTTCTTCTGGCAGTGGAACAGACGGACGGGCAGCCTTGCGCCGGAGTCGGTCAAGGCAGGCATTCACCACGATGCGGTGCAGCCAGGTGGTGACGGCGGAATCTCCCCGGAAGCTAGCGGCATTGCGGTAGGCGGAAATCATGGCTTCCTGCAGGCCGTCCGCAGCATCCTCTGTATCCCCGGTCGTCCGCAGCGCCACTGCCCATAGACGGTCGCGGTGGCGGTCGAACAGCACGCCAAAAGCCCCATGATCGCCTTCGACATGCGCAGTCATGAGTTCGCGGTCAGAGCGGTCATCCGTGGGCGACGGATCACCTGGGGGATCTTGTGGCATCAGATCGCCGAGCCTACGCGGATCGGGTTGGCCAGCGAACCATCACCGGCATGAGTCCGTCAGAAAGTCGCGGTCAGGATCCCCGAACGGCCAGATTGGAGATCCCACCTTCGTAGGCATTGCCGTGGGTAGGCAACTTCGTGAACAGCACCATGACGTAGCGAGCGCTGACTGGTCGCGCTTGGCGAACAGAGAGTCGATTGGGGGCACCTTTCAGCGATTGCACCAGCGTCAGATCGCTTGCTCGCTTGGACAACTTATTGCTGGCCCGGATCTCGATGTTCGAGTTATTGCCTAGCAGGCCGAGATCCACGACTCGAATGTCTCGTTCCCAACCCAGATCGACCACGATTCCCTGCCGTGACCCTTCATCTACGTCACTGTGGTCTTGCGGATCGGTGGTCCATACGCTGGCGAGGTCGTCATCCACGCTCAACTTCGCACTCTTGCTTGGGGTGTAACTGCCGGTAGCGGCGGAGTACGCGTAGACCTGCTTGATGGGCAGGACCTCTTCGATGGGCGCGGTGTTGGGTCTGGCGGCGGGTTGAGCGGAGGACTCGCTATCGGTCCCACTCGTCGCGTAAGCGATGTTTGCTGCAGTTTGATCAGACGGATCATCCAGCCACAGCGCGACTCCGACTCCAAGCGCAAGGACGGACGAGGTGGCTGCTGCCACCAGCGCAAGGGTTCGAGCTCGATTCTTGGGCCGCGGTTCCGGGACATAGATCGGTGCTGGCTGGACTGGTCGTGCTCCCAAGACTTCGCCGACAGCCTTTTGGATGGGATTGCCGAGCGGCCCTGCGCCAACCGCATCGCTGGTCGTCGTTAATGCGTTGCGTTGAGCGAACAGATCAGTGAATGCGAATCGAGTCGGAACAGTCTGGGGCAGTCCACCTGCAGCAAGTGACCGAATCACGAAAGTGTCCAGTTCTGCTGATAGGTCAGCGCGAAGCTGACTAGGACGGGCGAGGTGATGACCAACGACGGGAGTGTCGCGAAGGGTGGTTTGGGGTTGTCCGGCAGGCCAGGTGGCAGTGAGCAAGGCAGTGAGGACAGCACCAACCCCGTAAACATCTGCGGAGGCGGAATCTTCGCCCGGTGAGACACCGAACAGCGCAGCATCGATGCAGTGACCACGTAGCCGGATTTCTCGTTCGCTGGTCAACATGACAGTGGCGGGACGCAGGCGTCCATGGTGTGCCCCAGCGGCTGCGATGTCTTGCAGAGCGTCCAGAACTTCCCGAGTGATGGCAATAGCGCTGGCGACTGACACTGGCGAGTGCAATGCCTGCTCTAAGGAGATGCCGTCAATCCATTCCGCGACCACAACCAACGCATCGTCGATGTCGATGACATCCAGCACCTTGGCGATCCGACGACTATCGACTCGAGCGGCCTGACTAGCTGCTTCACGAACCGCTGCACAGACTGGATCTGTCTGCGGAATGATGCGCAGACTGACCTTGCGAGCCAACCGTTCGTCCCAGGCCCGCCACAGTCCGTTGTCTGCATCTCCGACGACAAGATCGTCCAGTCGGAAGCGTCCGATCCGACGTTCGGTGCGCGCGCGACCACCCCGAGGGTCCTTGATCGGCTTGGATGACTCCTCGCCGTCATTTGGTCGCATTTAAGAAGGGTAAGTCAGGGAACCCTTCATTGAGTGATTCAGTGCATGAGCGCAGCAATCTTCTGCGTCAAAGATCAACGGCCAATGCGGCTACGAATCGTTCCCAACACTTCGCCGACTTCGGTCACGCGTAACAGCGATGCCACGACGAGGTAGACCACCGCCAATACCGCGCAGCCGACGACAAGTGCCAGCAGAGAGGTCAATCGGCTAGTGGTGAGTGCGGGATACACACCCTGATCCGAAGTACCCAGCGCGTGAACGAGGAGCAGTAACGAGCCGAAAGCGGCAACCGTTGCCACCAGACCAGCCAGGAAGATGCGGACGATGGTTCCCGCCGTTTGACGAGTCTGAAGATTGCCAAGTCGGCGCCTGAGTAAGAACCATGCCACCAGCAGGATCAGCCAGTACGCGAAGCTGTAGGCCAGTGCCATCGCACTCACTTTGTTTTGCACCGGGGCAGCGGCAAACATGGCCAATGTGAGCGGAATGGCGATCACGTTGTAGCCCACCGTGATGAAGAACGGGGTGCGGGTGTCTTCCACGGCGTACCACCCGCGCAGCAGTACATAGAACAAACAGAACGGCAGTAGGCCGACGGCAAAGCAGGCCACGACCTTTCCGGTATGGATGGCCGGCGCTCCCGCGTTCTGTCCAAAGCTGAAGATGAGCATTCCAATGAACGGCCCAAATAGTCCCAGCAGGAATGCACACGGAACGATCAACGCCGAGATCAAGCGTGCGCCGGATGCGACATCAGCCCCCACGCGTTGCGGATCACCGTCAGCGGCGGCCTGAGCCATACGCGGGACCAATGCAGTCACGATCGAAATCGTGATCACTGAATGCGGCAGCATGAAAACCAGAAACGCACGCTGGTAACTCGCCAGACCTTCCGGTACGCCGCCAGCCGCAGCAATGAGGAAGTTCGCGGTGGTGGTTAACCGGGTGATGACGAAGAAGCCGATCTGGTTGACCAGAACCAATCCGATGGTCCACCCGGCCAGTCCACCGGCCTTGCCTAGTCCGTGACCTCGGAAGTCGAAGCGCAATCGCCAGCGATAGTTCACGCGACGCAGAACGGGAATGAGAACTAATGCCTGAGCCAGCACACCCAGGGTCGATCCGATACCCAGCAGCGTGACCTGCCCGGGTGTGATCGTCTCGGTGTTGACCTGTTGGCCGTGGACCAACCACATGAAGATGGCAGCGGTGCCAATCATGACGACGTTATTGACGATCGGGGCGAACATCGGCGCCGCGAAGTGCATGCGAGAGTTCAGGACTTGGGCGAACATCGTGTAGAGCCCGTAGAAGATGATCTGCGGGAGGCAGAACCGGGCGAATGCGACTGCCAGATTGAAGGCGGCCGTGTTCTCTGGTCGCAGGATTTCGGCGGAGGCATACAACCGAATAATCAGCGGTGCCGCAATCACGGTGATCACGGTGGTGACGAGCAATACCGTGGCGACCAGAGTGATGAGTCGGTCGGCATAACCGTCGCCGCCGTCACTATCGGTCTTCATCCGTCGCACCAATTGCGGAATGAATACGGCGTTCAGCGCACCACCAGCCACCAAGATGTAAACGATGTTGGGCAGTGAGTTACCCAGGGCGTAGGTGTCGGCCAAGATGAAGGAGCCCAGGGCTGCGGCAATCGAAATGTCGCGGAGCACACCGGTGATCCGGGAGACCACGGTTCCCGCCGCCATAACGGCGCTGCTGCGCAGTACGGCCGTGTCTTGGGCTCGACCAGGTTGGCTTTCGATGGGGTCTTCTGGATAGGGATCGTCTGCCCGAGTGTCTGCGGGCAGCGGAGCAACTTCATCCGCTTGCTCAGACATCGGAGTCCTGCCTTTCCTGCACGAGAGTCGGACCGATCGGAGTCGGATCCTCACTGGTGGGGTCAGCTTCGTCGCGTTGTCGTCGACGTCGAATTGAGTTGATGACCAGCAGGATGGTGAGTCCAATGAATGCCGCAGCAATGATCCAACTTGCGGCCTGAGCGTAGGCCGTCGACCGCAACTTAATGGTGGCGGGAGTCCCGTAATCGACTCCCGCGGCATTGGTTAGCTGGATGGACACGGGAAGCTCTCCAGCCCCTCGCACCCGCACTGGCATCGATAGCTGGATCTTTCGCTTGGCCGGCACCGTGGTGGAGGTGACGGCATCGCTGGCGAGACGAACGGGTGGTGATCCGATGAGCTTGACGCCCACCGTGATGGGCACGTCGAGGTCGTTGGCGATGGTGATGGGAACGTTGCCTTCTCCACGAGAGAAGGTGACGGTTTGGTTGGCCAGAACCCGAACCTTGTTCATCGTGTCGGTGATTTGTTGCCCGACGGCTGCCTGTAGCTGCTTGCCGTCGCCGCGACTTGACCGCCAGGCCGAAGATGTCGTTCGCAGGATGGCGTTGTTCAGTCGTTCCAGATCACTGCTGGTTCCGGCAAGTACGGAACTGAACTGAGCAACTTGTTGGCGTTGTTCGGTCACCGTCTGCAGGTAGGACTTGGATAATCCTGCCTTCACGTTTGCGCGAGACATGGGACTCAAGGTGTGGCCCGAATCGACCGGATTCTTCAGGGCGCTCGCCAAGCTGACCCGCTTGACCCACAGTTGGGAATCCAGCGTGGACAGAATGTTGGTGAGTGCGGCTGAGTCCGGACTCCACCGCATCCCAGGAGCAACCACCACAGTTGGTGAGGAGTAGGGCGACTGGGTTTGCATAGCAGCGGTGGTGGCCAGGAATAACTGCCGCGCACGCAACACATCGGCGGGTGTGGCACCTGCTTTGGGAATTGCGTTGCTCAATCCTCGATCGAACAGGGCCGCAGTTAGTGGTCCACCACTGCTGTTGATGGTGGCGGCAGCATCAGTTGCGCCATCGTTGGACGGGTAGGCCTCGGTATCCAGGATCAAGGTGCGAACACCAGTGGCTTGGATATCGTCCACCGTTTTCTGATCCGTCCGGAATCCGGCGGGCCAGCCCAGCACGGTGGGGGCAGTAATAGATAACGCTGATCCCACTTGCTGCCCAGCGTGGGCGGTGGTCTGTGCGATGTCGTCGGTCATGCCGTTACGGGCCAACGCGGTCAGGTCAGGAGCTGCGTAGGACATGGCGTAGACCTGAGCATCCTTGAGACCATCAGTCGCCTTGGACATCCACCGCGACGCGTCACTGGATTGCGTCACTGGCCCGGGCTGTCCGTTTGCTCCCAGCACTTGGTAGCCGCGCGACATCACATTCAAGGTCTGTAATACCTGCGGGTCGATGACCCAATCCACCCCGGATTTTGCGCCCAGTCCGGCATTCAAGATGGTGGTCAAGCGACCGTTCTCTGCCACTTCGGTTGGGGTTCGGTCGTTGAGCAGAACGTCGTTAGCGTCTCGATTTGGGGCGTCAGATACCGGCCACAACCAGACCAACTGCAGTGGGTGCTGAGCCTTGTCGGGATAGAACGGAAGAAACGTCCGGGTCTCGGCGGAGAAACCAGTACCGGGAGATGAACCGGTTGCGTTGAATTGGTAAACCCCTGGCCCCACGAAAGGAAGATCATCGGCTGACATCGTGAAGGACCAGATCGCACTGGCCCCACCGAGTAGCGGCTTACCCAACTGTTTACGACCGTCCGGGACGATCTGCTGGGAGTAGAAACTGCGGCCGGTTGAGGCTTGCTGCACCTGATCGGGAACGGTTAAACGTCCCGTGGCCATGCTCAGAGTGACTTCGATGGGCAGCGGATCGGCTGTCGTGTTGGTGATAGAACCGGACACCGTAATGGTGGAGCCCTTGGTGGCTGCGCTGGGAGTCAGACCGGTGATCTCGATAACCAAAGGTGCCTGTGGTTCGGAGCTGGCTTCCGGCGCATTTTGTGCTGCTACTGGGGTGAAGGCGCCGCTGAGTCCGCCGACGAGTAGCAAGCAGACTGTCAGCCAAGCCAGACGAATGAGCCCTCGGATCATGGAGCGTCCGACAACAACTCGTGCACCCGGTCGACGAGCCGTCGTTCGTCGGCGTATTCCAGGCGTTGGTTCACCTCGGGCAGGGGAACCCATTCGACGGCCACAACCTCGGGATCGTTGTCGTTGATCTCGCCGGATACGTAATCGAGCAAATAGTGGTGAACCGTCTTGTGAATCCGACGACCTTCGGCGACGAACCAGAAGTCAATCTGACCCAAGCTGGCGCGAATGCTGCCAGTGATGCCGGTTTCTTCCGCAACTTCTCGGACGGCTGCCTGCTCGGCTGTCTCTCCCGGCTCGAGGTGCCCCTTCGGTAGCGACCAGGTCAACCGATCGCGTCGGTCCATTCGCCCAATCAAAGGAACCCTGGCTGGTTGTGTTCGTTGGTCCAGAACGAGTCCACCCGCGCTGGTTTCTTCGCGAGGAGCGTTGGGTCGCGCAGGGGTTCGAATAGCCGACGGCAATGGCACCGGATGGTCGGTGGCCTCGGATTCCGGCGGCACATCAGGCATGCTCG
>JBDHZU010000024.1:0-20282 GCA_039812085.1 Candidatus Nanopelagicales bacterium
AATCAACTCCGACTCCGACGGTTTCTCCGACCACGATTGCGCCGACCACGCCGACGATCGAGCCGACGACTCCGACGTATGAACCGACGACGCCGACGTACGAGCCGACGACTCCGACAGTCACTCCGACAACTCAGTCACCTGTTACGCAAACCCCGGTGAGCGAAGCGCCTTCAGCGGCTGCAACAGTGAGCACTCAGTAGCAAACTGCGGGTCCTTCGGTAGGCAGGCTTATGTCCAACGCTCAAGTAGCGCAGGCGCGTTATGAGCGCCTTGCTCATCACTTGCGTGAGCAGTACGCCGCAATTGGTGATGGTGAGCCCGTCCGACTGAAGAAAAAAACGTCGAATCTCTTCCGTCGTCGGCAAGCGATCGAGTCACCTGGTTTGGATGTCGCGGCTTTCGATGGAGTGTTGTCCGTCGATCCGCACGCGCGCACAGCAGACGTACTGGGCATGACCACATACGAACATTTGGTCGATGCCACGCTTGCGTACGGCCTGATGCCGCTGGTCGTTCCTCAGTTGAAGACGATCACTCTCGGCGGTGCGGTCACTGGTTTGGGAATCGAATCGAGTTCATTCCGCGATGGACTGCCGCATGAATCGGTCATCGAAATGGATGTCCTCACCGGAGCAGGAGAAATCCTGACGGTCACCTCGGCTCCCGACGATCCGCATCGGGACTTGTATCTGTCATTCCCTAATTCGTATGGATCGCTCGGTTATGCACTGCGTCTGCGGATCGAACTTGCTCCGGTACACACGTACGTCGCGTTGCGGCATCTGCGATTCGACACTGCACAGGCGATGACGGATGAGATCGCGCGAATTGTCCAGACCAAGGAGCAGGACGGGCAGCCGGTCGACTTCTTGGATGGGACGGTTTTTTCTGCTGACGAGCAGTACCTCACGTTGGGTACGTGGGCGGATGAACTTCCCGCTGGTGTGGAACAACCGAGCGACTACACCGGGATGGACATTTATTACCGGTCGATTCAGCAGCGTTCGACTGATGTGTTGACCGTGCGCGATTACATCTGGCGTTGGGATACCGACTGGTTCTGGTGCTCTCGAGCGTTTGGTGTGCAGAAGCCGATGGTGCGCAAGTTGTGGCCCAAGTCCAAGCTGCGTTCCGATGTGTATTGGAAGATCATCGCGGCGGATCGTCGTTGGCAGTTGTCTGACCGACAAGCCAAGCTGACCGGAAAACCAGCCCGCGAGGAAGTCGTGCAGGACATCGAGGTTCCGGTGTCCGCCCTGCCGAAGTTCCTGGACTTCTTCCACCGAGAGGTGGGGATCGAACCGGTATGGGTGTGTCCGCTGAGGTCCCGTGACGGCAGCACACGTTGGCCGTTGTATGACATGGACCCGGCGACGACGTACGTGAATGTGGGCTTCTGGTCTACCGTTCCACTGCCCGCGGGGACTGACCCGCAGGCAGGAACAGTGAACCGAAGGATCGAACAAGTCGTTACTGAACTTGGGGGACACAAGTCGCTGTACTCCAGTGCGTACTACAGCGAGCAGGAGTTTGATGAGTTGTATGGCGGCAGCCACTACGACCAGATCAAAGCAAAATACGACCCGGCCCAACGGTTGACCGGTCTATACGACAAGGTAGTTCGGCGTCGGTAGGCGTCGTAACTCAGGAGGAGCGCCGCATGCAGCTCGCAGAAGTCTTCGAAACGATCGTCGGCCCAGATGCGCCGGTGGAATTCGTCGCATACGACGGCAGCAAGTCAGGCACTCCTGGCTCGGACATCCGAGTGGAGGTGCGGTCGGAGAAGGCGCTGGAACTGTTCCTCTCTCATCCCGGCCAGGTCGGATTAGCGCGCGCCTATGTATCTGGTGAGTTGGAGATCCACGGCGACATCGTGGACATGTTCAACGCGCTGTACACCAACAACACTGGGTCGATTTCTTGGTCGGATCGCGCCAAGTTGGCGCGTGAGTTCGCTCCTCGCTATCTGAAGCAGGGCGGTTTGTTCAAGCGAGGAGAACTTCCCCCGGAAGAGAAGAAACTTGGCGGTAGTCGACATTCCAAGAACCGCGATGCAGAGGCAATCGCCCACCACTATGACGTTTCCAACGACTTCTACCGAATGGTGCTGGGTCCGTCGATGGCCTACACCTGTGCAGTGTTTCCCACTGAAGACGCCACGTTGGAACAAGCTCAGGAAGAGAAGTTCGACCTGGTGTGTCGCAAGCTCGACCTCAAGCCTGGGATGCGTCTGCTGGACGTGGGCTGTGGCTGGGGCGGCATGGTGCTGCACGCAGTAAAGAACTACGGCGTGGAAGCGATCGGTGTAACGCTCAGCAAGCCGCAGGCCGACTGGGGTCAGGCGGCAGTAGTTGAAGCAGGACTCGAGAAATCTGCCCAGGTTCGATTCAGTGACTATCGCGATGTTCCCGAAGGCGACTTCGATGCCATCTCATCCATCGGTCTGACCGAACACATCGGGGAAAAGAACTACCCGGCGTACTTCTCATTCCTGCGCAGCAAGATCAAGCCGGAAGGTCGGCTGCTCAATCACTCCATCACGCGGTTCAACGACAAGCAGAAGGTTTACTACCGCAACAGCTTTGTGAACCGTTACATCTTCCCGGATGGTGAACTCACCGGTCCCGCCAAGATCATGATGGCGATGACCGGCGAGGGCTGGGAAGTTCAGCACGAGGAGAACATTCGCGTGCACTACGCCAAGACGTTGAACGCCTGGCGAATGAACCTGGAAGACAATTGGGATGCCGCCGTGGGTGAGGTAGGCGAGCGGAAAGCGCGAGTGTGGCGGCTGTACATGGCAGCCTCGGAATTCGGCTTTGCCACCAACATCATTCAGCTTCACCAGTTCTTAGGAACGAACACCATCGACGGTGCAAATGGAATGCCGCTACGGCCGGATTTCAGCCGGAAGTAGCCGCGTCCGCATCTACGATGCCGATTTCGATGGAGTTTCCGAACATCTTGCTGACCGGGCAATGGTGAGCTACGCGAATCAGCCCTGCGCGTTCTTTGTCCGATAGGTCACCGGTCAAGTGGAGTGCCACAGTGAACTCAGTTGACCCGTCGTCTGCGGTGACGTGACTGACGTCTACTGACACTTCATCCAACGCGGTATTACGTGCATCGGCGGCAATGCGGACCGTTGCGGCAATGCAGCTCGACAACGCAACGTCGACAAGTTGCTTGGCAGAAAGTTCCTCGTCCGAGCCTTGTTCTTGCCAGACAGAGTTCGTGGTGATGGTGTGCGTCGTGCCACCTGGTGACGTCGTCGTCGCATGGACGAGGTAACGAGTGGCGTCGGCTGTTGCTGTGCTCACTGAAGGTGCTGCATCGCTCATAACCGAATCCAATCGCCGCTGAGTAGTACACGCAAATGGACTCGACCCCGACAGAAAACTCGAACACTCGGAATTGATCAATTCCTCTAAGCTCGGGTAAATGCATGTCATCGAGAACGCAGCGCACCCCATCAAGATTTGGACCGACCCTGATGGTGTCGAGACTGAAGCGTTCAACCAGTTGCTCAACATCGCGAACCTTCCGTGGGTTCATCGCCATGTTGCTGTGATGCCCGATGTTCATTACGGCAAGGGCGCGACGGTTGGTTCAGTCATCGCGATGGCCGATGCGGTCAGTCCATCCGCAGTTGGTGTGGACATTGGTTGTGGGATGGCGGCGATCCGTACCAATCTGACTGCTGCAGATCTGCCGGAGGATCTGAGTGTCTTGCGACGCGGAGTCGAGCAGGCGATCCCCGTTGGATTCAATGCGCATGCGCAGCCTGTTGCCGAAATGCGTGGCTTCGACACTTTGACGGTTGACCTTTCCGACCTTGGGTCGAAGGCGGCATGTCAGATCGGCACGTTGGGTGGAGGTAACCACTTCATCGAACTGTGCATCGATGACGAAGACGTGGTGTGGATGATGCTGCACTCCGGGTCTCGCCGAGTAGGAATGCAGATCGCTGATCGCCACATCAAGGTCGCCAAGCTGCTGGAACATAATCAGGCATTGCCGGATCCAGATCTGGCGGTGTTCCTTGCCGGAACGCCGCAGATGCAGGCATATCGGCACGACCTGTCTTGGGCGCAGGACTATGCGCGCCACAATCGCGACACGATGCTGCGGTTGTATCGCGATGTGATGCGGGTGAATTTCCCGGATGTGCAGTTCGTGGAGGAGATCAACTGCCACCACAACTATGTGTCGGAAGAGGTTCACTTTGGTGCCGATGTATTCGTCACGCGTAAGGGCGCGATTCGTGCACGTTCCGGAGAGCTGGGAATCATCCCTGGCTCGATGGGTACGGGGTCGTACATCGTGCGGGGACGAGGTAACCCGGAGTCATTCCAGTCGGCATCGCATGGCGCGGGTCGTCGTATGTCGCGGAACAAGGCAAAGAAGACGTTCTCTGTGGACGACCTTGTCCGTCAGACCAATGGCGTCGAGTGCCGTAAGGATCCAGGGATCATCGATGAGATCCCTGCCGCCTATAAGGACATCGACTCGGTCATCGCGCAGCAGGCGGACCTGGTGGATGTTGTTGCGCATTTGACCACCGTCATGTGCGTGAAGGGCTAGACGCTGGCTACTCGCCCATCGACGCATCCATTCCGACCTGCGGTCACGTAACCTTCGAGGGCACATGCCCCCGTAGCTCAGTGGATAGAGCAACGGTTTCCTAAACCGCAGGTCGGAGGTTCGATTCCTCTCGGGGGCACATGACCCAGTGGATGTTGAAGTCCACTGGGGAGCGCCAGAGATTGAATATGTGAGAGCTCGATGGTCGCCCGCGCTTTCCGGGGGCGACGACCTGTCTGACACCAGTACGGTGGCAGTCCGACAACGTCTGACAGGAGTGGCAGTGGCGACAAAGGCAATGGTGGCGAGTCTGACTCGGGCCGAACAGGATCTGATCCGCGAAACTGAGCCGAAGCGACTGGCCAAACTCGATGCTGATGAATTAGGAAACGTGCAGGACAGAGTCCGCAAGGCGCGTAATCGCCATGCCAATCAGTACCGCCGGGACGGTGCCCAAGCGGTCAAGAAGTCTGGTGGCCGAGGAAAGGCGCGCCCAGCCAATACGCGCAATGCGGACAAGGTAGAGGTCTTCGAAGAAGCACTTGCGCGAGTCAGCCTCGCCTACTCCAAAGCGCTGTCGAAGAGTGCCGCTGGCCTGAAGTCAGACCGCCTGGATGCAAAGAAATCGGGCAAGGGCTCAGCTAAGAAGAAAGACGATGCCAAGAGCAAGAAGGGTGGCGCCAAGAAAGCGGGCAAGAAGGGCGGCGCGAAGAAGGCAGGCAAGAAGGGCAGTGGCGGTAAGGCAGCCAATGGCAGGGGTGCGGTTAACAAGCGCCACGACCCCACGAGCAAGAACGAACGTCGAGGTAACCGAAACACCCGTCGTAAGAGCCGACAGAAGTTGCGCGCCAAGCGCTAGTCAGCAGGCTGCCCAGAGCAGTTCTGTGGGCCAATGCAGGAGGAATCGAACCTGCAAAATCCCTGCGTGATCAAGCCAGATACTTCCGTCGTATCGACCGATTCCGTTGGCAATAAATCGTTCGGTTTCCGGATCGAATGCTTCGCTTTGCACGCGTGTGAGCCAGTCTGTGACTAGCCGAGGAGGCTGCGACGCACCCAACTCTGCGTACAGGGCCATGAGGTGTCTGGCGAAGATTGCGACGAATGCCGGACTGTTGTGCCACAGCCGGTCAGGGTCTTGCTCGTAGTAACGAACGCCTGCGTTTCCCCACGCTTTGGCTCGGTCGAGTTGGCTGCTGTCTCCGGTTATACGGAACAGCGCGAGGTTGAGCCCGATCGCCGAACCTTGGTTGTAGGCATAGATACTCGGTTCAACACTGCCGTCTGGGCGCATATGGTCGGCGACCATTCCGTCATCGGTTCGCAGCCGTCGGATGAAGTCCGCGCAGCGCTGCGCGAATGCTACGAATGCATCGTGATCGCTCGACGAGATTCCAAGCCGTTGCTCGACTTCCACCACCCGTGCGGCGACCATTCCGGCGGGTCCTGTTGAGCAGGCATTGCGAGTCCCGCCGCGTTCGCGCCAGCGCACTCCACCGTCGTTTCGATCCTCACCACGCAATTGCAGACGCAGAATCTTGCGCGCAGCAACGAGGTCGCGCTCAGGATCGCCCTGTGAGGGAGCGTTCTTGCCCAACTGTTCGGCCAGCAGCGCCCGTTGTAAGAGGCACAACGCAATCCACGAGTTGTCGTCGTAGTAGATATGTCCGGCGCTGAGCGACATACGCGGAAAATCCGAATAGGCATGACCGCGGTGATACCGCTTGAGTCCGTTGATGAGGCCATCGGCGATGGGCCAAGCTGACTGGTCGGCCACTGCTCGCGTCATCGCAGCCTGGATTACTTGGGATAACGGCCAGGCCGCTGCCGTTTTCTTCGGGTCAACGACCTTCGACATCCCTGGTTTGCCAGTGATTCCCTTCGCGACTAACGACTGCCACGCACCTTGCAAGCGAGCGATGTCATTTCCGGTCACCGCACCAGAATGACGAAGTGATCATGTGTCGGCAACGTCAACCGACCGTTCTGCGCCACAATGGACCACATGCGTGTTTCTGCCAAGGCTGACTATGCGGTGCGTGCCGTCATCGAGATCGCTGTGCGCCATCCAGATCTCGTCAAGGCGGACGACATCGCGACTGCGCAAGATATCCCCATCAAGTTCCTCGAGAACATCTTGTCCGACCTGCGAAAAGCTGGTGTGGTGCGCAGCAAGCGGGGAGCGGTCGGTGGCTACATGTTGGGCTATGACGCGAATGACATCAGCGTTGCGCATGTGATTCGAGCTGTCGAAGGTCCGATTGCGTGGGTTCGAGACGAACGTCCCGGAACCGTGGAGTACGTCGGTTCAGCCGCTGGTTTGGAAGACGTGTGGATTGCCGTTCGGGCTAGCCTGCGTTCGGTGCTCGACCATGTCTCTATCGGGCAACTGGTCGAACACAAGCCACCGAAAGCCGTGACGCGATGGACGAACGATTCCCAAGCGTGGGTGGACTAACCGCTAACCGATCTTCCAGCGGTCCTGTGCTTTCACAACCCGGCGCACCTTCTCGATGGCCTGTTCGCGCGAGAGCTTGCCAGACTGGATGGCCTTCGTAATCGCCTTAATCAAGGTCGGTGCGGGAACCGATACCGCCAGGGCAAGGTCGGCACCTGACTTCAGCGCACGAACGGCTGCTTTGGACACACTCTGATGCATCGCGCTCGTCACGGCGCCCATCGATAGTGAGTCGGTGATGATCAGTTTGTCGTTGCCGAGCTTCTGTCGGAGAATCGAGAGTGCTTGGGGTGATTGGCTCACAGGAACGTTCGGTTCGGTCAGACCGGGAACGATCAGATGCCCCACCATGACGGCTTGGGTAGATCCCATTGCCAAGTCGAACGACCGAGCGTCTTCCTTTTCCATCTTCGCCCACGACTTGGTCTCGCCAGCTCCCACGTGAGTGTTTGCTGCGAATCCGTGGCCGGGCCAGTGCTTGAGGACACCCATGACATCGGCGTCGTTCAGACCCTGGTTGAAGGCACGCGCATACTTTGAGGCCTGCTCTGGAGTGCTCCCGAAGGTCCGCTTGTTGCGGAACATGTACTTACCGTCGTAGCTCAAGTCAGCAACGGGTGCGAGATCAAAATTGACCCCGATCCAGCGGAGTCGATTACCCGTTTGCTGTCCGAGCTTGCGGACCTTCTTGGTCGAGTAAGTGCCCATCGTGGTGGCAGAAGGAATCTTGCCGATCAGCTTGTCCAAGCTCTGAACGTAGCCGCCTTCTTCGTCGGCGCTAATCAGAATCCGATGCTGTGGCGACGCATTGCGCACGGCCTGCAGCTTCTGCGGCAAGTCCATCGGGGGATCGCCCACCATGGTGATCCCCGCGATACCCATCTTTGCCCACTTTTTGGCGTCGCCCACATCGCCGTTACCGGTGTATACCCCGCCGATGACTAAGGAGGCGGCCAACCGCTTGTCACTCCAGTTGGAGGGATCGTTCGGATCGGTCGAGTGACTCTGTGTGGAGGGCGTATTCGACACCGACAACGCTGTGCGCGCTGCATCGCCCCCCGTAGAACATGCAGTAAGGAGGCTCACGCTGAGTCCAGTGACGACACACCCCGCAATAACCTGCAGGCGTCGCATCTCTCTACGGTACCTGCCGATTCCAGTAAGCCAAGCCCCTACCGAGTGAACATGGAACGAGCGAGGGGTTAACTGCGGATGCGATTAGCTCCCACGACCCCGCCGGCAGCGAGGAATACCGCTCCCATGCCGACCGCTGGCCAGGACAATCCACCATGCTGATCGGGCGTCTTGATGCTGTAGACGTAGGCGACCCGTCCGGTCATGCCGGACGGAACTGGGTAGGCGGTGGCGTCATCAGCACGCTCCGATGCCGCATCCAGGTAGGCATTGGCCGAAGCAGGCTTGGATGAGGCATCAATGACTTCCTTCAGTACCTTCGCCGTGCCCTGCTGCTGCAACTGTTGACTGCCGGCAGCGAGTTGATTGGCCCCTCCGGCGAGCTGTGATGCGCCACCAGCCAGTTGGCCGAGTCCGTTCGACAATTGTGATGCGCCGCCGGCGAGTTGGTTACTTGCTGAAGCGAGTTGTCCAGCGCCATTGGCTGATGACGATGCCCCACTAGACAACTGCCCAGTTGCGGTTGATGCCTTACGCAGTGCGTTCTCCAGCTCCCACAGTGCGCCGCTGATGCTGGGTTCGTTGTCACCGTTGGAAAGCGCCGAACTGACTTGGTAGAGCCCTTCCAAGATGCGTTCGAGGAGTTGGCTGTCGATCAGTTTCAGCCCGGCGACTGAACCGGCGGCGTAGGCTGCCGCAATCCCCGACTTCGTTGCTGCCTGTTGCAGCTTGGTGCAGTCTTCCTCCGGCAACGTGGGGGTTGGGGGTGCGCAATGTGCCTGCACCACTTCTGCCACCAACTTGGCGGATTCCCCGGAGTTCTTCGCTGACGTCTCCACGGCTTTTTCGACCTGCTTGAGTGCCTCTTGCGTGAGCCACAGCAACTGCACCAAGGTCGGATGCTTCGGTGGCTTATTCGGGTCGAACGGCAATTCCTTGTCGTGCTCGTTACCAATGGCCCATGCCAGTTCCTGCACAGACTGTCTGATCTTGCGAGTCGCCACAACAGCGTCTGGCAGTTGGCTGGACAGAGAGTTCAAACCACCGGCCAATTGTTTGAGGCCACTAGCCAACTGATCACTTCCGTCGGCCAGTTGGTTGCTGCCACTGGCCAGGCTGCGCGATCCGGAGTAACTGGCTGCGGCACCTTGTGCCTGCTTGGCTTGGCCAGCTGCCAGTTGAGAAGTCGCCGACGCTAACTCTGCGGCCGAATCGTCCAGGCTGGTCAGTCCGTTAGTCATCGTCTCGTTGCCTTCGACGGTCTTGCTTAAAAGATCGGCCGAGAAACCCACGGCAGGATCTTGGTCGTTCGTCACCGGGACTACTTGCATGCTCAGTGCGGGAACCTGCAGCGAATCACCAGTAATCCGATACTTCAGTTGCTCTTGGAAATTACCCATCGGCGGGTACAACACCACGTTCCACAGCAGCGTCGTCTCACCACGTTGGTTCGTTCCCACTACCGCATTGCCCGCATCAGCCAAGCCCACACCTTGCGGCAACGTCACCAGCACACTGCCGACGAACGGAGCAAATACTGGTTGCTCTTTGGTGGTTTGGTTTCCCTGCGAATCTGACCACGACACCTCTTGGCGCTTCATCGCCGTGTTGGTCAGGGTGTAAGTCACCCACACAGGTCCGTCAGCCTGTGGCAGGTCATCTGGGTTGATGCCCTTCGCGCCCTCACCTGTGGTGGCGTACTCCGCGTGCAGAGCCACTGGCAGTGGCTTATTGAAGTTGGCTTGTGTGGCCGACGACGTTTGACCAGGCCCACCCACCGTGTAGACCACAGAATCGCCGTCCACAGTTGGTGAACCGGCTTGGTCGAGGTACCGCAGCTTGTCTGTGGAGGTTTGTGCCGAGATCTGCTGTTCGGGCTGTTCATTAGCCACGATGCGGTTGACGATGGTGGCTGAATCCGGCAGGCCGCTAGCAGTTAGTTCGGCAACAACGAGTTGTTCGTTCACAAAGTCGGGTTGCTTGCCGAGCGCAGCAGATAACTGTTGGAACGCGCTGGTGTCATTGCGGACCGGGGTGGCATCAGCGTTCGCCATTCCCCAACCTGAGGACGTCATCACGGCCAACAAGGCAGTCGCGACTTGAGTTGTTTTCTTCATCGCTTGTCACCGCCGGAATCGGGCCGGAACGCATCGGGGTTACTGGGTTGGTCGAGGTTCACTATCGGAGTGCTATCTGCCGCTACGGCCACCGGGACGGCATCCGAATCTGACGATTCGGAATCGGTAATCGTTGAGTCCTCGGATTGTTGACGCCCAGTCACGATCAGACCGATGATCGCCGCGACTGTCATCGTCAAAGCGGCCGGTGCCAAGCAGGTGGTGAGGAGCACCATGATTGCTGGCGACGAACCCATCAAGCCGATGGTGATCGCCACGGCAATCGCGCCCAACATGATGGGCAGAGCAAGTCGACGACTGAAGACCAGAACGACGATCAATCCGGCCAACAGAATCGCTCCGGTCGTGATGGCGCCGCTGTCAGCGCCCACGGGTGGAACGATGGCTGCCAACAGTCCGCTGGTCACAATCCCCACGATCACCCCGATCGTGTATGCCAATCCACGAGTGAACGTGCGTTGCGGGTGGCCATCAGAAGTCGGCAACAGGAACACCACGGCACCCAACACTGCGGACAACGCGATGGCCATATTGCTCCCGGATGGAAGCCAGGGGATGCGCGAGATCAGGAACCAGCCGACGATCACACCTGCCACGGCGGCGACCGCGGCGACGGGTCGATGCATGATGACTGGGCCGGAATCTGACTTTGGTCGATCCGCTAACGACATTTCTTCAAGGGCTGCTGGGTCACCTTCGACATGGACTTGCGGAAGCAGACGGTCCAACCAGTCGGGCAGCCACCAGGTGCCCTTCGCGGCCAGCACCATGATTGCGGGAACTAACAAGCAGCGAACGATGGAAGCATCGACCGCGACTGCTGTGGCCAGACCAACGCCGAACATCTTGACCACGGCATTGTCGGACAGGATGAAGCTGCCGAACACCACCACCATGATCAGCGCTGCAGCAGTCACCAAACGGCCGGTATCAGCCAGTCCACGCCGAACGCTGACGACCATGTCGCCGGTGCGTTCCCAGTGTTCCCGGAAGGCCGTGAGCAGGAATACCTCGTAGTCCATCGACAGCCCGAACAGCACCGCGAACATCATCATCGGCACGTAGCTCTCGATCGGAACAGGACCGTCGAGGCCGATGAGTTTGATTCCCCATCCCCACTGGAACACCATCGTCACCACGCCGTAGGCGGCAGCGATCGACAACAGGTTCATCACGGCAGCTTTAAACGGGATGAGCAGTGACCGGTACGCCAGCATCAGCAGCACGAATGCCAATGCCACCACTCCGAAGATGAAGACTGCGGTGCGCTTGGCAATCAAGTGGGACAGGTCAGTGATGAGCGCAGTGACTCCGCCGACGTACGCCTGCATTCCTTGGCCTTGTGTGGCTTGCGGCAGGGTCGTGGTTCGAAGTTCTTCCACCAGCGCGGCAGTCTGTGGATCGGCTGCACCCATCGTGGGGTTAACCCGAATGATCGCGACACCACCGTCGGTGGACACCACCGGTGCTTGCACGCTGGCCACGCCTGTGGCTCGTTCCAACGCGTGCTGCAACTCGATTAACCGTGGATCCTGCGTCCGAGGGTCACCTGTCGATGATTGCGAGTTTCGGCTGCCGCTTAGTCCGTCAGTGCTGACCTTGCCGGACGGTGCGGTAGCGGGGGAATACAACTGAACCGTGACGGCAAGCGGTCCGTTCTCGCCAGGACCAAACCCTTGTGAGATCAAGTCGTATGCCTGCTTGGCGGTGGTGCTGGCGGGAAGGTTGCCTGCATCGGTATGGCCAAGGGTCAGCGAGGTGGTCGGGGCCGCAAGGAGCAGCAGCACGATGGTTGAGGTGATGGCGTAACGCCACGGCTTACTGGTCACCGCATCGGCCAAACGCGCCCAACGAGTGTTGTCCAGTTCTTCGTGATCTGGATCGAGGTCTTGCATGTTCTTGGGCAGGATCCGATGTTTGTTCACACCCAACAACGCGGGGACGAGTGTGGCCGAAGCGAATACGGCCAACGCCACCACAATTGCGGCGGCAACTCCGAGCCAGGCCAAGAAGGTGATGCCGGTGAAGACCAGTCCCACGACTGCGGCGATCAGAGTTCCACCAGCGAACACCATGCCGGCACCTGCGGTACCTGTGGTGCGACCGACCGCGTCGGGAACCGAGTAGCCAGCAGCGAGCAGTTTTCTATGTCGGGTCACCAGGAACAAGGCGTAGTCGATACCCACACCAAGCCCCAGCATCGTTCCCAATGTGGGCGCAGTGTCTGGGATGTACACCAGCCGGGCGAGGACTTGGATCAGGGTCAGTCCGATCCCCACTGCCATGAGCGCATTGATGAGCGGGATGAACATGGCGGAGAACCGGCGCAGAGTCAGATAGAGCACGATCAATGCAGCGGTCAGACCCAAAACTTCCGACAGTTCTGTCTGCGGTTTGGAAATCAACGAACCCAGGTACCCGCCGAGGGCAACCGATGCAGTTTCTGGCGCTTTCTCCTTAGCGGTATCGAGCAGCAGATCCGCAGTTACTGGCTTGCCGGATGCCTGGTTATTGACGGTGACGGAGATGAGGGTGGTGTGACCGTCCTTGCTCGTTGCGGTGGGATCAGTCGTGCCATCGGATACGTCGGCAACCGCAGACAGTTTGCTCAGCGGATGTGCGATGTTCGTGATGGCTTGTTTGCCGTGATCTGTCCGGAAGTCCAGCTTGTCGTCGTGCAAGACGATCGGATTCGCATCCCCAGATGCGCCAGGAAACGCCTGATTGATCAAAGTCTGGGCGGCAGTGGAGTCCGTACCGGTCAAACTGAAGGTGCTTTGCGCGGCTCCAGGAAGAGCTTTATTCAGCACTCCGACACTGACCAAAGCAATGACCCAACAGGCGATGACGAGCCATCCATGTTCGGCACACCATCGACCGAGCAGATAGAGCCTCTTGGTCACCGATGAAGGCTCCCACGCGGGGACCTTTTGGCCAGTGATTGACGGCAGCGTGCCACGATGTGCGCATGGAGAAACCAGAGATCGAATTTCCGACCGGCGATGCCCCCACTGAACTCGTTATCGAAGACATCGTTGTCGGTGACGGTGCAGAAGCACGTCCGGGTGGTCGCGTAGAGGTCCACTACGTCGGCGTGGACTTTGAAAGTGGCGAGCAGTTCGACTCGTCGTGGGACCGAGGCGAGTCCATCGAATTCCCGCTCAACGGGCTGATCAAGGGCTGGCAGGACGGCATCCCGGGAATGAAGGTGGGTGGTCGTCGTCAGCTAGTCATTCCGCCCGCACAGGCATATGGAGAAAGCGGCGGTCATCGACTATCTGGTCGGACCCTGATCTTCGTGATTGATCTGCTCGACGCTTCCTGAGCAAAGAGTTGGCGGTGCGGGGCGCGTGCTCGGTCACGTAAGTGATTGCGCGCCCCGCCGCCAAGCTTGGCGCACGGCCGGTGCGCGACGGATTCTTGCGAAACCGGCGCAACACGACCGTGCGCAGCGTCTGCGAACAACCCCCCAGTTACTCCACAGACACACATTTGATGCCCGGTTTTGACGGGTCGTCACACCTCATTCGTGCCGTGATCCGCCTCACGACACGTTAAGTAGATGGCCTGTAACACCCTGTAAATGTTGAGGTTTGGCCGTATGCACGAGATTCTTGACCGGTGGGTATGACAAATCCCGACGATCCGTTCGGCTTTGGCGACGACTCCGATCTTGACCAGATCGATGACGCTCCGGAAACGTGGAATGAGCGTCCGGAGACCGATCGCGACAACCAGCAGCGCTACGACAACGAGAAACCTCCGCACCACAACGCGTGACCCGTCACATTCCCTTGAATCGCCTGAGACACCCACGGACAGTTGAGGGATGAGGAATGTGCTGAGTGGGTTCCGTGAATTCATCACCCGTGGCAATGTCATCGACCTCGCCGTGGCCGTTGTTATCGGTGCGGCGTTCACCGCTTTGGTGAATGCCTTCACCAAAGCGCTCATCGATCCGTTGGTTAAAGCGGCACTCGGTGGAGATGGCGTGCATGCCGGAACGATTGCGGTTGGCAGTCAAACCATCGACATCTCGTTGCTGGTCAACGCTTTCATCACCTTCCTGATTACGGCTGCTGTCGTGTACTTCCTGTTTGTGTTGCCGATGAACAAGTACGTCGAGAAGTTCGGAAAACCTGAGGAAGAAGAGAAAGACCCGGAAGAACTGCTCGTCTTGCGAGAGATTCGAGATGAGTTGCGTGCTCGCCGGGATTCCGCCGACGCCTAGATCATTAGCCTGTGGATGACGCTGACCGGTGATCGCATTGCCCGCTTAACGTCGCGGCATGCCACCTGTCACTGTCTCGGGAACCGCCAGTCGTCATCGTTCGGGATTGAGTAGACGGATTCGTCGCCATCGAGGCGTCGTGGCCGGTGTGCTGGTAGCTGCGGGAGTCATGCTGTTGGCGGCGCGGCCCGCCGCCACGGTTGAACAAGCCACAGTTGTTACTGCCATGACAAACCTTCCTGCCGGGCATCTCGTGCAGAAGGGCGACGTGGCACTCACTGCGGTGCCGGTGGCTGCTGTTGTTCCTGGCAATGCCACCGATCTCGATTCCGTCATCGGACGAGTGACGGCTGCTCCACTGGTTGCTGGTGAACCCATTGCTGATCGACGACTGGTCGGTCCGTCGCTGGTTGCCGCGATGAACGACTCTGGCGATGACCCAGCTAATCCCGTTGTCATCACGACCGTTGATCTGGCCGATTCGTCGTCCGCTGCGTTGGCTCGTCACGGTGATCTCGTTGACATCATTTCCGCGCACCGGTCGTCGGATCTTTCGTCTGACAAACAGCACCAAGCAACGGTTGTCGCGTCTGCGGCAAGAGTGGTTGCCCTGGTTGAACCGGATAGTGCGAGTTCGCTGGGAGAAAGCGTGGGGAACTTTGGTTCTGCTACTCCGCGAGCGAATCGTTCGGGCAGCCTTTTACTGGTCGCGGTGCCACGTTCGGTTGCTGCCGAACTTATGGCTGCTGGGGTTGATCAGAAGTTGGCAATCGTGGTTCGCGCGCGTCCCTGACGTTCGCTATTTATCCGAGGACTTCCCGGAGGTTCCCGATGATGTGGACTTCGTCGTTGCTGAACTGCCTGACGAACTGTCCGTCTTGGGTGCTGATGACGAAGTCGATGAACTCGTGGAGTCGGACGATGAGCCGGAGTCGGACTTCTTCGTCGAGTCGTTGCCGGTCGAGGTGGTCGATCCGTTGTTCGACTTCTGTGATGAACGGCTGTCGGTTTTGTAGAAACCGCTGCCCTTGAACACCACTCCGACGTTGCCAAATTTCTTGCGTAGTCGGCCACCACATTGTTCGCACTCGGTCAGTGAGTCGTCGTGAATCGACTGGACTGCCTCAAGTTCGTGGCCACACTCCGTGCAGACGTACTCGTAGGTTGGCATTTGGTCAGGATACGGTGACGGTTATGGCCTATCCGGAGCCTGTTCCCAGTCGCGAGCTATATCGCCTCGTCGCCATCGGCGGTGTGATCGGCGCAGTTGCTCGATTCCTGCTGTCTGTGGTCCTTCCGCATGGCGGAACAGCGTGGCCGTGGGCGACGTTCGTCGCCAACATCCTGGGCTGCTTGGTGATCGGCTACTTCGCTACCTGGCTGTTGCAGAACCTGCCACCCATCTCAGTGAGCGCCCAGGCTGCGCGGATTCGTGCATTCGTCGTCACGGGTGTGCTGGGTGGGTTCACCACGTTCTCCTCGTTCGCGGTGGAGACACATGCAATGGCTGCAGGGGGTCGCCGGTTCATGGCGCTGCTGTACGTCGTGCTCAGCATGGTGATTGGCCTACTCGCGGTATGGCTTGGTTCTCGCCTGGTCTACCGAACGCCAGAGGCTCTGGAAGAGGACGAGGTCACTGGATGATCATCCTCGAAATCTTGGCTGTAGCTCTGGGGGGAGCGGTGGGCGCCCCGTTGAGGTTTGCGGCTGAACGTGCCGGTGCATCGGTAACGACGAGTTGGCCGGTGGGAACGTTCGCCGCAAACATGATCGGAAGCCTTGTGGCGGGTTTCAGTGCTGCCTTCTTTGTCTACGGGCATAACGGGAACTGGCATCTGCTCGGGTACGCACTGATCTCGGTGGGTTTATGTGGTGCGTTGACCACCTTCAGTTCTTTCTGTCTGCAGATCATCGACTTCGCCGAGAACAAGCCGTCGGTGGCATGGGCCTACTCGGTTGGCTCGCTTGTTCTGGGATTGATCCTTGCCACGATCGGTTATCAGATCGGTTCCGGGCTGTAGCTCAAACGACGACGACCCCATCCATCCGAATGTCATGCGGCTGAATGGGAAGCTCATCGCGCACATCGGATTCTCCGATGATCGTCAACAGAATTGGGCCGCCCGCAGTTGCCCGGTCGATAGTTTCCAGCGCCCGGTCGTAGTACCCAGCTCCTTGCCCCAATCGATCACCGTCAGGTGTTGCGGACAGCGCCGGAATGACCATGACGGCGCATCCGGCAGCGACCAGTGATGCGGTGTCGAGGAACTCCTTGTCGTCGAGTAGCCACTTCAACGTAGGCAACCGTTGGCCATGCACTTTGTAGACCGGCAGGGCGACTCGTAATCCACGATCGATCAGGGCCTGGTTGAGTGCATGTGTGGGTGGTTCGTCACCGTAAGACTCGTAGGAGGCGACGATCGTCCCTGACGAAAGATCCGCGATCTCCGGTCGCGCGCACGCTTGTGTGGCGATGGTGGCTGCCCGTTGCTGCCAGCCGGGTTCTCCCGCTTGTTCGTGCAACTCACGACGGTGTTGCCGGATCTGTTGTCGGAGGCTCTGCTTGTCGGACACTGCGCCATTGTGCGTCGTTCGTCCGCTGTTCGGCTTGTCCTGCGCGCCGATTGCCTGACCTCTCCAATAAGGTCGAGCACATGCCAAGCAATTCTGCTGTCCGTAAGGCTGTCATCCCCGTTGCCGGGTTGGGAACTCGTTTTCTTCCCGCGACGAAGGCCGTCCCGAAAGAGATGCTGCCGGTCGTCGACCGACCCGCTATCCAGTACGTCGTGGAAGAGGCCGCAGCGGCTGGGTTCGATGACGTTCTGCTTGTGACCGGCCGAGGCAAGACTGCTATCGAGGATCACTTCGATCGCAATGGTTCGTTGGAGTCTGCGCTTGAGGCCAAGGGTGATTCCGATCGGCTTGCGCAGATCGTGGAGCCCACAGAATTGGCGAGCGTTCACAGCGTTCGACAGCCTGAAGCCCGAGGTCTGGGGCATGCCGTGTTGTGCGCCAAGGATCATGTGGGTGCCGAACCGTTTGCTGTTCTGCTCGGCGACGATTTCATCGATCCGCGCGATGCAATCCTCGGTCAGATGGCAGAGGTCCGGGAACAATTCGGCGGCAGTGTGTTGTGTCTGATGGAAGTTCCCGAAGAGCTTGTTCACTTGTATGGCTGCGCTGCGGTTGAGCAGACAGACACCGACGGTGTGGTGCGAGTGACCGAATTGGTGGAAAAACCACCGGCAGGGGAGCAGCCCAGCAACCTCGTGGTGATCGGCCGGTATGTCATTGATTCGGCTGTCTTTGAGATCTTGGAACAGACCCCGCCCGGTCGTGGTGGCGAGATCCAACTCACCGATGCGCTGGAAACCTTGATTGATACGCCTGCAGATCAGGGTGGGGGCGTTCACGCGGTGGTCTTCGACGGTCGTCGGTATGACACCGGAGACAAGCTCAGCTACTTGCAGGCAGTGGTTCAGTTGGCCGCTGAACGAGAAGATCTCGGGGATTCGTTCCGTGCGTGGTTGACCGAATTTGTGGGCACCATGCAGAACAATCGCCAGTGATCATCGGCACTCATCCATCAGCGAGGTCTCGTAGTCACCATGGCGACGCAACCCGTGCTTACCGCGGATCGGATCAGCTTGCGTCCGATCCGTTTACGCGACGCCGCTGCCTGGCGTGAGGTTCGCCAACGTAACCGTGACTGGTTGTCCAAATGGGATGCCACGAGCCCGTTGGGCATGGCCGATGTTCCGCCAACATTCGCCGCAATGGTTCGGGCGTTACGTTCCGAGGCGCGTGCAGGGCGAACGCTGCCGTGGGTCATCACGTATGACGGTGAACTTGTCGGACAGTTGACGATTGGTGGAATCGCCTACGGGTCGCTGCGGTCGGCTCATGCCGGTTACTGGGTGGCGCAAGAGGTCGCCGGGCATGGAATCGCACCGACTGCGCTGGCCATGGGGATCGACTATTGCTTCCGCCACCTTGGATTGCACCGGATAGAAGTCAATATCCGGCCGGAGAATGCGGCTAGTCGCCGTGTGGTGGAGAAGCTGGGCCTGCGATACGAAGGTCTGCGCGATCGATACCTGCATATCGACGGAGATTGGCGGGACCACGTGTCGTATGCGATCACGGACGAGGAGGTCCCGGAGGGGCTTGTCGCTCGGGCAATGTTGGCTGCGTCCGACCCCTCAAAATCGCTGCCTAACGATTACTAACCGCTCGGCGTGACGCAATCAACAAAAAGTGGCAGAGACACGCCCGAAATCCGCCCTCAGCGCACCATGAATCTCTAGGCTGCAAAACGTGGGTTCCGGACTTGTATACCTCGTCGTCATCTTGTTGTGGGCTGTCGTGCTCGTGCCTCAGTGGA
This sequence comes from Candidatus Nanopelagicales bacterium, assembly GCA_039812085.1. Taxonomy (GTDB): domain Bacteria; phylum Actinomycetota; class Actinomycetes; order S36-B12; family UBA10799; genus JBDHZU01. The sequence goes on from JBDHZU010000024.1 coordinate 18,933, forward strand.
TGCGTCGTCATGAACGCAACTCCGAGCAACGATCCACCCTCACCTTCCACCGCGCCATGAAGACGCTGGAGCGTCGCCGTGCTGGCCGTGGCGTAAGCCGCGCTCGACATGACGTTGACGTGACCGTCGCCGGGGCACGTACCCGGGTCCACGACCGCGTTGCCCCCATGGACATTGATGGCGTGTCAGCCATCGACCGCCACCTCGACGAGGGCGTTGACCCATTCGTCGGAAGCGTTGCCGAAGAACAGGTTCGGGTTGTCCGTCGAGTTCGCGCCTCGGCCCGAGCGCAGAAGGAAGCCGAGAAGCGTCGTCGTCACATCACCCAGGCCCTGATTGCCGTGTCGGTGTTGTCAGTGCTGTTGGCCTTTGTCGGCGTGCTGCCCGTTGCTCTGTCGGTGCTGTGCCTGCTGGCGCTGGGTGGCTACCTATTCGCTGCTCGTAATGCGACTGCCCGTTCGACTGCAGCAACCAGCCGAACTGTTCGTCGTGAGAATGCGCGTCTTGCTCACCTGGATGCTGAGTCAACGCCAGTTCGTCGTAAGCGTGATGTGACTCAGATGAAGTCCAGCCGTCACTCGCGTCGTCAAGCTCAGCGTCATCTTGAGGCTGTCCCAGCGTCGGGCCATTCGGTGGATACCGCTGGCGATGACGTTGAACTGCTGACCAGCGATGAGATCCGCACTCGCCGTGCTGCTGCAGCCGATGGCTGGGAGCCGGTTGAGTCGCCACTGCCGACCTATGTCGATGCTGCCCCTGCTTCACGGATTCGCCGCAACCTGGATTCCACCGAGAACGGCGATTGGAACTCCGAGCGCATGCTGGAGCAGGCCGAGGCGCTGCGCACATTCGATGCCGATGTTGAGGCCGAACTTGGTCTGGATGTCGTGGTCGAGGTTCCAGAAGAGCGTCGTGCTTCCTACGACGATGAGATCCAGTACCGCCGCGCCGTCAACGACTAATAAGCGCGTATCCTCGAACTCGCCCGCATGGGCACGGGGCTGTGGCGCAGTTGGTAGCGCGTCTCGTTCGCAATGAGAAGGTCAGGGGTTCGATTCCCCTCAGCTCCACAAATAAGGGATCCCACATGCTTGTGGGATCCCTTATTTGTTTGGGTTTGTTGTGTGGGGAATCGGGAGGAGTTGCCCGGGGGGCAACGACGGATCCCCTCAGCTCCACAAGTGTCTGTGGCCCCCACGTCTTTTGTGGGGGCCACAGACACTTGTGATTGCACTGTGAATCGAGGAGGAACGTAGTGACGGAATCCCCTCAGCTCCACAAATTAAGGGATCCCACATGCTTGTGGGATCCCTTATTTGTTTGGGTTTGTTGTGTGGGAATCGGGAGGAG
>JBDHZU010000025.1:0-19159 GCA_039812085.1 Candidatus Nanopelagicales bacterium
CGATACAGCGTGAATCGGCGAATCAGCGGATCGCTCGGCGCTTCCAACTGATCAATTGGCGTGCCAGCCGTGTGTAACCGAGCAATCTCTCCCTGCGCCTCATCAATAGAGATCAAAGTCAGGATGTCCGCGATGGCAACAGCGGGAGCAACATCTTCCTTGTAGGCATCGCTCACTCCCTCTTCACCGAGTGCAGTTCGAACCGAAGTCGCCATCTCGGCCCCGAACTGATTGCCCAACAACTCGATGAATGTGTCGTCCCAGGTGTGGGTGGCGGCAGCCACCCGCTCGGCCAATGCCTGCGGGTCAACGTCAGGAATCTGCTGACCAGGATGCATACGAACGACAAAGTGCAGCCGAGCCAATACCGACTCAGAGACACGGGCAACGTATTCGACCGACGCCGGATCGAACGCGCGGCGCAGTTCCTCAGTAATCGCCAAACGAACTGCGGTCGTATACCGGTCACGCGGCAAATACACCAGCGCCGAAACGAAGCGGCCGAACTCGTCGTTACGCAGGAACAGTCGGGTCTGGCGGCGTTCCCCAATACCGCTGACTTCGCGAGCCAAGTCATGCAGTTGCGTGGCGGTGATCTGTAGCAATTCGTCACGGGGATAGGTCTCTGCGAAGTGCAACAGGTCCCGTGCTCCGTGAGATTGAGCAGGCAAGCCGGACATGTCCAGCGCTCGGGCAACCTTCTGACGAATCACTGGAATGGCTTCAACACTGCTGGAATACATCGTCGCCGCCAGTAGGCCGATGATCCGCTTCTCACCAATCACTGTGCCGTCAGCAGCGAACTGCTTCACCCCGATGTAGTCCAGGTAGGCATTGCGATGCACTGTTGCTCGACTATTTGCCTTGGTCAAGACCAGCACTTCTGGCCGATGCGCACTGTCTTGAACTTCCTGCGGCAACGTCGACAAGGCCGTCCTGGTGGGTTCACTTTGCCGAAGAATCCCCAAGCCAGTTGCCGGCAGACTCACCAGATCATCGGCACCTGGCGTGCCTTCCAAGCGGTACTCGCGGTATCCGAGCATGACGAAGTTGTCGTCCAGTAACCACCGCAAGAAGGCTGCTGCCTCAGCCGCATCCTCGGGGGAAACCGTGGGGACAGATAACGTTTCAACTTCTTCGGCTACCTGACGGATCTGCTGCTTCATCGCAGCAAAATCCGCAACTGTCACGTGAACGTCGTGCATGGCGTTGGCGACGAGTTCGCTCAACGCCGGAAGATCCGCCTGGCTCACGACCTCGGCCAATTCCACGTAGATCCACGATTCGGGACTTCCTTGCGACTGATCAGCAGCCGCGTCGGCACTGACGAACTGACCGGCATCGTCTCGTTGCACTTTCAGGATGGGGTGAATGCTGAAAGCGATGCGATAACCCGCATTCGTCAGAGCAACCATCAACGAGTCGTAGAGGAACGGCATGTCGTCGTTGATCAAGGCGATCTGGGTGCGGTCAATCTGCCAACCGTCGGTCCCTTGATCGGATACCCACACTCGTTGTTGTGACTGTCCAGGGCTGCGTCGTGCTGCGAGCTGTTCCAGGCTCACCACCACTGCAGCAAGTTGTTCCGGCGTGCGCTGTTCGAGGTCAGTCAACGGTGCGTCCGCCAAGATGACGGCAGCTAGCTGGTGATCTGCAGACACCTGCGAGTCCGAGATCGCATCTTCGATCACCTTGGCCACGTCTTGCTGTGGCGACCCAAACTGCGTCATAGCCAACACGTTAGTCACGGGGACGACTTCAAGGCAGGTCTCACCAGGCTCACTTGGTACCTATTTGGAGGTCACCCGAGTGGATCGACAAGTCGCTACCTGGGCTGCACGTCCGCCATCCTGTCGGTGTTACTCAATCGACGAAGGAGTCCCCGTGTCCAAGAAGGTTTCGGCGTCCATGACGCTCAACGGCACACCTGAAGAGGTATTTGCCGTACTCACCAACCCTGAGTACCAAAAAGATAAGAACGAGCGCACTGGCGGCTCCAACGTGCAAGTAGATGTTGATGGCGACGCCGTCACCGTTACGCGCGAACTTCCTGCCCCGGCAATTGCTCAGAAGATCACCGGACCGACCCTGGAGAGCAAGGAAGTTTCTGCCTGGGAAGCAGCGGATTCAGACGGCAACCGCACCGGCAGCATCAAGGTCGAACTGGGTGGCGGCAAGGTTCATATCAACGGCGATACCGAGCTCAGTGGCACTGACACCACCACCTTTGCGCTCAACGTCGAGGTCAAGGCCAAGGTGCCGTTGATCGGCGGAAAGATCGAAGCTGACGCTGCGAATGAGTTTGAGCGCGCTGTGAAGGCGGAAGAAAAGATTGCTAACGAATGGTTGGCGAAGTAATCAACTGTTTTAGCTGACGTCTGCGAAGTGATCCGGACCGTAATGGTCCGGATCCCGCAGCGCGTCGCGGCTAGTCCGCAGACTCGTGTCTAACACGTTGAGGCGGCGACCCACATCCATCAGATTGGCGCCAATAGCCTCCAGATCTTCTGGTCCGGGACCAAGTGCAGTGACCTCGGTTCCCCCTTCCCGAACCTTTTCAATTTCGCGCAGACATCGTTTGGTGACTTGTACGCGCCAACGTCGTTCCAGTTTGGCAATCAGATGCTCAGGACGATCCATGTGGAATGACACCATCGGCGCCAGGACATAGACCTCGTCTAAACCAAGCCCGGCAAGCAGATCAACGGATGTCGCCGAACACGCTCCACCATCCACGTACTGCTCAGAGTTGATGACCACTGGCTTGAACCACGCGGGGATCGCACACGACGCTTGCACTGCCTGGGCAAGTTCTGCCTCTGGTGAACCTTCTCGACCGAAAACGGTTCGTTGCCCGGTCTGGTAGTTCATGGCACAGATCCACACATTCTTATGTGGCGACCACTCACCCATCGGTGTAAATGCTTCGACCAGGTGACCGATTCGAGCCAAGGAACCAGATCCCTGCGGCAGGAACCCGGACAGCACAGCAGTAGGAGGCATCTGACGGAGACGAGTCGCACTCGAACGGATCAACTTGCCGGAACCAGGACCGAACCACTTCGGTACTCCCGGACGTCGAGTGGTGGCGTTCTCGTAATCCCAGGAAAAACCAGCCAATGGACCATCCGCAATGGGTAGCCCGAACTGGTGGTCTCTCATCTGCTGTGGGGAGACACCAGCCCCCAACAACGCCGCAAGCACTGAACCGGCTGATGTCCCGATAATGAATTCGGCAGTCCGGGGATCAAACCCGTGGACTTCTTCCAGGGCACACAAAGCACCTACTGCCCAGGCCGCTCCCAACACGCCGCCCGCCCCAAGGACAAGCCCTCGGCGCGGTTTCTTGGCGGCCATGCAGAGAACCTCCCAGCAATGGAATGCCTTGTAGACATTCGCAGGAATACGTGCCCGAGAGGTTACGCCTTACCGGTGCTCGAAGCACGCGAGGACGACTGTGATGAACGTTGCTTACGAACCGTTGTCGTTTGAGTTGCTTTCGCTGTACGTGGGCGTCTACTCACGTTGCGACGAGACGGTTTCGATGCCTCTTTCAGCTCCTCCGTCGCATCCACGATGCACTGTGCGAGGACATCAACGTCTGGCATCGCATCGCGGTCAGCGTTGAGGCCGAAATGGACCCCACCGTTGTAGGAGGTCAACCCAATGCTGACTGCCTGACCCTTGGCCAACGGGACGACTGGATACGCCGCAAGCATGAGCGCGCCACCGGCGTAGAGCGGGAACTGCGGGCCGGGAACGTTCGTCACAACCAGGTTGTAGACGCGCTTGGATAGGTCACTACCAAGGCGGGCACCCATCGAATGCAATGTCGGCGGCGCAAAACCGGCCAGAGCCACGATTGCTTCGGCCCCCAGCATCTGCCCCGACTCTTTGTGTTGCGCCATATCGAAAGCAATCCGTTGCAATCGCACAATCGGGTCCGGCTCACCAACCGGCAAGTCAACCAAGAATGCGGCGACCCGGTTGCCATCCACCTCGTCCTCGGCCCGCACCGAGACCGGAACCATCGCCCGAATGGTGGTGCGAGAACTCACCGACTCACCGCGAGTCATCAACCACGAACGCACTGCCCCAGCCGTGATCGCCAAAACGACGTCATTGATAGTTCCACCGTGCGCCCGCCGAATGTCCTTGAGCTCACGCAGGCTGGTGTCCGCAGTTCCGTAACGACGTTGTTCGCCGATCTCGGTATTCAAGGGAGTGGAAGGCGTGGCTCGGGCGACGGTCAAGGCGGCCGAGGCGATACCTGCTGCATGCCGACCAACCTTGGACAAAGTGCGTCCCAGGTCAGTGGCACCGCTACGAACATTGTCTAAGGCATTCGCCGGACTCCGCACCACATCCCCGACGGCATTGACGACAAGCTCGGCCGAAGTCGGTTCTCGGGTCGGTCGCCATTCGTCACTAGAGATCTGACGTGGCTGGGGATCAATATCAAGGATGACCTGTCCGATGTCGACAGCGGTAATGCCATCAACCATGGCGTGGTGGGTCTTGGAGATGACGGCAAACCGGCCATGTTCCAGACCCTCGACCAAGTACATCTCCCACAACGGGCGGGTTCGGTCCAGCGGGCGGGACATCAGGCGCCCCACCAAGTCGCGCAACTGAGCGTCGGTGCCTGGCTTCGGTAACGCTGAACGACGAACGTGATACGTCACGTCGAAGCTCTCGTCATCCACCCACACGGGATTGGCCAAGCCACCGGGAACCCATCGGATCCGTTGCCGGAATCGCGGCACCAACGCAATGCGACCCTTGATCAAGCTGACCAGTCGGTCGTAGTCGAATCCGGCCTCTGGCGGCTGGAAGATGGCCACACTGCCGACGTGCATGGGCGTGGTCGGCTCCTCCAAGTAAAGGAAGGAGACATCCAGCGAACTGAGTCGATCGGCCACACGTCCATGTTGTCATGCCGGGCAGTGCGAGTTTCCGCAGCACTACGCCATGCGGTGGCACTCGCGCTTAGAACAAGTCGTGATCAAATACCGCAGATAGCTCTGTGGCGGTCTGTGTGTAGTCCACGTGGTGGACCCCGACAATTCCCAATCCAATCGCGGCATCGACGTTGTGACGCAAATCGTCGACAAAGACACAGTCAGATGCGGCCAAATTCAGTTGATCCAAGGTGTAGCGAAAAATCTGTGGGTCAGGTTTGCGCATGCCCACCTCACCTGAAATCACGATGGCGTCAAACATCCCGTCGAAGAGATGGTCGGGGTACGTATTGCCCCACGAATTCGACAGCAATGCTGTCTTGATGTTGGCGTCACGAGCACGTCGAACAAGTGCGGTCATGTCGTGCGCATGAGTGAAGTGCGACATCATCCGATCGATCAGCCCATCGGCAGACACCTCACGCTGAATCCGTTGGGACAATCCGTGCGCTAACTGCTGCTCGAAGTCCGTCACCTGTAACTCGCCACGTTCCAGCAAATGCACCGGATTAATCGCTGACATGGCCGCCTCTTGCGGCCCGAACCACTTACCCATCACGGCGGTGAAGTCGGAGACGTCAATGCCTTCCACCTCTGCCCATGCCTGCATGCTGGGTTCCAAACCTGTAGTGAGCACTCCACCCCAGTCAACGATCAGCCCCGTCAATTGCTCGCTCATGGCAGCAGTGTGCCGGTTATCCCGCTATCGCGGTAACGCCACCGACAACCGGCAAGTGACGATCCAGTTCTGACACAGCAGTTATCCATTCGCCATGGGGAGCAATCTCGAACACAGTTCTCCCCTGACTGGCCGCACGATCGAAAGTGTCGTGATCTCTCGGCAACGTGACCACAGCAGCTCCAAGCTGCGCTGACACCACCTCAACGAGGTCCCGAATGGATCGGCTACTCGCATCAACTACTTGGTTAACCGCAACGACGATCGACCCGTCTACCGGCAGCGGGGTCGTCGGCCAGTGGTCCAGTAATCGACGTAGTGACTCCGTATCCGACTTGGTGACAACAACAACCTCATCAGCTATCTGCAGGACGTCTGCACCCGCATCAATTCCCGACGACACGATTGCTGTGTGGGAATCCGCATCGACCAGCGGACCAACATCGAGAATCACCCGGTCATACACCTGACGGGCCACCCGCAACATGGCATCCACACCAGATGCGCGCAGTTCGGTACGTCGTGACCGTTGACCGATGCCCGTGAGAATGTCCACCCGAGGCGATACCTCGATGACGCATCTCGCCAGAGTGGCCGCGTCCAGTTGCCCAACGTCCCCATGACGTACAGCAGCAATCACTCCTGATGCACCGGCAGCAATCGCGAAGGTTGAACCAATCCCCGGGCACACCGTGTCCAGATCAATGAGCAGAGTTCGTTCCCCAGCGGTAGCACTGAGCTGGGCCAAACCGATTGCCACACTGGTTCGACCAGGAGCACCGGGCGGTCCCCACACAACGGTCACTCGCGCCGATACGTCCTCAAGCGGTTCTGCCTCGTGGATCGACTGATCGACGGTCAGGTCGACGAGACTCGCCGGAACTGTTAGCGCGGCCGCTGTCACCGTCGAACTATCGACACATTGACTGATGCCCACGCTGCGCAGCTGTCTTTCGTCGGATTCATCCTCGATGCAGCCAATAACCCGCACGGATGACTCAGCGAGCTGCTGCACCAGAGAGCCGTCGAGCCGCGGAAACGACGCGGCAATCAAGACCAGATCGATGTGCTTGATCCGAGCGACGGCAATCAGATCCACCACATCGACGACACGTTCCACCTGAATACCGTCTCGTCCGGCAGTGTGCGCAAGACGCTGGACGATGTCGTTTTCATTCGATAGTCCGGTCAAGGCCAGAGCAACCTTCATGCGCTGCTCCCAATCGGTACGCGGACTAAGTCGAGGACGCCGGAACGGGATGCTTCAACAACGGCACCGACTTTGCTGGTCGGCACCTGCAAAACCACGGCAATCTGTCCGCTCGCGCTGTCGGCATCAGGATCGCTAACGGCAACGATGGCATCGGCCAGAACCAGCCTGCTGTCTCCACCACCAGCAGCTTCACGGGCCGAGACATACACGTCAACCCGATCACCGTGGGCCAGATCGACAGGACTGTGCAGCGGTTCAACCGCCACCGTGAGCAGTCGCCCTGGAGTCGCCTGCGCTGCTACTGCCGAACTCGGAACCAACTCACCCGCCGCAACATCGCGCGTGATTCGCTGACCGGTCAACTGATCGTTGGCCGTCGATACGTACTGGCTCGCAACAGAATCTGTTACCGCAATGGCGATGAGATCGTCCTGTCCAAGCTGCGTGCCTGCCGCCAAATTTGCCTTAGCTGCCCACACATATACCCGGGCATTTGCGCTAGAGACAACCAACGTTCCGATCACTACGGACAATGCGATGAGAGCCAATCCCACCAACACTCGCGGTTGCCGCCATGCGACTGGTTGAGTCAGCCGAATCGCTCGTTGCGTGTGTCGTTCTGAACCGCGAATCGCGGACGTACCTACGGACATGTGTCTCCCCCAAGACGTCGAACTGCCCAATGTCGTCCAAGATCATTATTGATAAATGATCATGAATCCACAGGATGTGGGATTCGTCTCTGCACATGATCAGCCGGCATGGGATCATGGTCGAGCCATGAACGCTCGCTTCCTCACCCTCACCGATGTGGCCGAGACTTTGAACATCTCGTCCGCACAGACCTACGCGCTGGTTCGCAGTGGCGAGCTACGGGCAATCAAGATCGGTGGCCGTGGCCAGTGGCGCGTCGAGGCCAGCGAGCTGGAGTCATACATCGCCAAGGCCTACGAACAAACCGCCGACTTTGTCTCGAACCATCCATTCGGCCAGGCGGATTCCGCCTTCAGTAACGAACTTGCCTCACACAATCAACGCCCGCCCACGGAATAGTGAGCCGTTCGGTCGTCCGTAGATCGATGTGATCCTGCGCGAGCGCGACCAAAACGCCCTGACGAACCGAGTCGGCCAGCTCGACCACGACTTCACGGTCAATCCACGGACGCAACGCAGTACGCCAACTCAACGAAAGACTTGCACTCACCGCGACGACCGGCTGTTGAGCCAATCCCGACATGACACTGACTGCTGACACCCGACATACGACGTCCTCGCCACTGCGACTCACCAGCACCCAGTCGGGCCCACAGTCGGCCAACCGGCCACGCAACCACCCGGACGACAACAGCAGCGCAATTCGTTCACCCCGGGAATGAGTGAGTCGCATGGACAGTGCGGTAGCGGCCCACGCCTGCGCAACGCGTGTCTGCACTTCATCGGAGTCGAGGAATCGCTGCTCATCGATTAACTGCGAGTCAGCATCAGCCAAAGAACCTGCTGTGCGCAGAAACGGATCATCGGACTCGACGTGCACCGGCACACGATAACGAATAGTTGATCTTGGTTAGCGAGTCAGGTCGTCGCAACTACAGCCGATGCAGTCTGAATTCACGGTAAACCACATGTCCGAATCGTCCCTTTTCAGGGGGAATCGCGGGCCAGCCCAAGCCGAATCCCTTCCGCTACGTGGCACCATCGAAAGGTGCTAGTAACTCTGATCGAAGACGACCCCACGATGGCGCAGCCCATGATGGAGGGACTGTCTCGACATGGCTTTCAGGTTCGCTGGGCGCAGTCTGGCCTCGAGGGATTAGAGACGGCCCGCGGGTCCGACTTGGTCCTGCTCGACCTGGGGTTGCCCGATGTCGACGGCCTGGATGTGTGCCGCGATCTGCGGGCGCGATCCGACGTGCCGATCATCATCGTCAGTGCACGTGGACACGAAAGCGATCGGGTCCAAGGACTCGAACTCGGTGCAGACGACTACGTGGTCAAGCCCTTCTCCATGCGCGAACTTGCCGCCCGAATCCGGGCGAACGTTCGTCGCCGCCCTGCTTCCGCCTCGGTCATCGAACATGGCGATTTGACGATCGACCGGGATCGCCGCGTCGTTACTGCGGGGGAGGAAGAACTCGTCCTCACCCCCAAGGAATTCGAACTACTGACCGTCCTTGCTGAAGAACCGGGGCGAGTCGTTCCTCGCACCGAGCTGTATGCCCGAATCTGGGATCCGGTATGGGTCGGAAGCGGAAAGTCGCTGGACGTTCACGTAGCGACTTTGCGACGAAAGCTGCCGGAAAGCGTGGAAATTAAGACAATGCGTGGTGTGGGTTACTGCCTAACGCCTGCCGATCAGGCGTGACTCGTCGAATCTGGTTAGCAATGGCCGCGTTTGCCGTGGCCTTACTCGTCGCGCTGGCAGTGCCCATGCTGGCGATGTTCCGCTCCTCGCAATCCACTGAACTCAGCCTCGGACTGTCTCGAGATGCCCTAGTGATTGCCTCTGATCTGGCGGCCCTGCCAGAAACGGAGTGGCCGCAACGAATCAACACCTACGAGGCACAAACCGGGACCACGGTTGTGGCCGTCACGAATTCCGGCCGCTCGATTGACCCCTCGGTGACAACTCCCACGGGGACGACGAAAGCAGAACTCAGCCAAGCCCTCACCGGCGAGATCGCAGCGGGAACTCAACAACTCACCAATGGGCAGGCCGTCCGCTATGTCGCCGTGCCGGTCACGCATGGGCAAGAGATCGTCGGTGCGGTCCGACTGTCCTTGGCCGAATCAGTCATTGATTCCCGGGTCCGTCGACTTGAACTGGTTCTCATCGGCTCATTGATCCTGGTTCTGCTGGCAACGTTGGTTGCATCGTGGGCGGTGGCAAAGGTCATCGCCCGACCGCTGAAACGCTTGGTCAAGGGCGCGCGCAAGGTCGGTCAGGATCCAACCGCGCGCGTGGGGGATGTCTCTGGCCCGCAAGAGATCCAGGATGTCGCTGACGCACTCGACGAAACGGCCGCTGGATTGGACGTAATGCTTACTCGCTCCCGTGCGGTTGCGGCCGATGCATCACACAACCTTCGAACTCCGCTAGCCGCTATGCGATTGCGCTTGGAGAACTTGGCGGAGGTCTGCCCACCAGAACAGGTCACCGAGGTCGAAGAGGCCATCATCGAGGTCGATCGACTAACTCGTCGTGTGAACCAGGTCCTTGCGCTGGCGACCGCTGAGTCCACCCCTGGCGCTGGTGCCTCCGATGTGGGCGAGGTCGTGGATAGACGCACGGTGAACTGGCAAGACCTTGCCAGTAGCCGCGGCGTAGACCTACTCGGTGACTTTGTTTCCGCGCCGGTTGCCGCACCTGCTGAAGACATTGACCGAATCGTGGACGAACTTGTAGGTAACGCTTTGACCTACGCCGAGTCCCAAGTGCGAGTGCAGGTCGCCTGCCCTGACTCACGAGTCGTCCTCACCGTGGCAGATGACGGACCGGGGATTCCAGCAACCGAGCGAGAAGCCGTCTTCGACCGGTTCCGCCGTGGCACCCAGGCTGCACCAGGAGGAACCGGACTCGGTCTGGCCTTGGTCAAGCAGTCGGCTGAACACACCGGCGGTGAGGTACGGATCGAAGACACCGACCAAGGCACCACCATCGCGGTCGAGTGGCCTCGACGCGAGGACTAATCCCCGTCGTTCAACCGCTCAAGTAGCACTCCAGTTCACACACCACGTCGAGTATTCGATCTTGACAAGCATGCACAAGATCGAATAGAAACACCCTCAGAAATATGCAAACACAAGTAAACGTAGGTATTCGGGGGATAAATGAACACGTCGGCCCAGCTCGATCACTGGCTTTCGCTCATCTTCGTCGTTACTGCGGTGATCTACGCACTGCGCAGCATCGTCGGAGTTCTGCTGCTGAGCGCGCAGGCGCTCCCAGGACGGGCTGGTGCGTTATGCCATCAGGCTGGCGGTTGGATGACACCCAGACTTGTCCGCCGACTGATCGCCGCAACCGTGGGGCTATGCAGCCTGTCCCCCGCGGTCGCGTTCGCAGCAACGAGTACGCCCAACGTCGATCTCGACCGAGTTCCCAGCATCTCCGCCAGCACAACTCCTGCACCTACCGCTGCTGCGCAAACGTCCGCTACGCACATCACGGTCAAACCCGGCGACTGCCTGTGGGGCTTGGCGGCCGACCAACTGGACTCTCGAGATCCTGACGCCATCGATCGGCAATGGAGACGTTGGTACCAAGCCAACCGCTCCACCATTGGCGCAGATCCGAATGAACTGACCCCCGGTATGCGACTGGTCATTCCAGCCGGAAAGACGGCTCAACGATGAGCACCTCACCATTGCGCCTGATCGATGTCCGCCTACCGAGTGATCCCATTGACGACGGACCAGAAGATGTCGCGCGATCGGATTGGCGACAAAGCGCCCTGCAAATCACGATTCCTGCACCAGCCGGGGTCAGCCTTCCTCGACATCTGACCCTGGTCGGTAGTCGCACCTGGAACGACCAGATTGGTCCAGAAGAGCCCACCGATCCTTTCTTCGATCGGCAGCCCAGCACTGATGCCGATCTACCCGAACCCATCGCTTGGACCAACCGAATTGTGCAGGCATTGCTCGAAGTCAGCGATGGGCGCCGACCCGCACACCAGATCTCTCGCTGGGTCAACCATTCGATCACTCAACAGTTCCGTCCAACACCGGTTCCACCAGTTACGCGACAGGAGCCGAGTCGAATCATTCGAGTGCGAGTCACTCGGCCAGGTCAAGGCGTGGTGGAAGCCAGCGCAACGGTCTACCGCCACGGTCGAACTCGTGCCATGGCCCTTCGTCTCGAAGGCTGGGATGGTCGCTGGATCTGCACCATCGCCGACCTCATCTGAGGGCTACCGGTTCTTGGGGTCTCCGTGGCAACGCTTGAACTTGCGACCAGAACCACACGGGCAGGGCGCATTGCGTGACACATTGCTGAAGTCGATATCGCCATCGTCAGTTGCCGACGTGGTCGACCGAGCACTCCGGTGCGAGACTCCGCCGTCACCCTCCTCGCTCGGGCCGCTGTAATCCAACGTGGCTGGACGACGAGCAGAATCCAGGCCCTTGGCTTGGATATGCGGATGGTTCTGTGCTGCGGCCAATAGTCCAGCTACGCCGCCAGCTCCATCGCCAACGAGCTCGGCATCCGGTTCGTCGAACACGTCCTCGCCCAGAGCCGCCTCAAGTTCCTCGGTGGGTTCTTCGACATTCACATCAACGTTGAACAGGTAGCCGACGGACTCTTCCTTGATCCCGTCCATCATCGCCTGGAAGAGATCGAATCCCTCGCGCTGATATTCGATCAACGGATCCTTCTGAGCCATTGCCCGCAGACCAATTCCCTCTTGCAGGTAATCCATCTCGTAGAGGTGGTCACGCCATTTGCGGTCCAAGACCGTCAACAAGACTCGACGTTCCAATTCACGCGTGACCTCGGAACCTAGGTCGGCCTCACGCTTGTCGTAAGCAACCTGGATGTCTTCTTGTAGTTCCTCGGTAAGGAACTCGCGGGTCAAACCACCACGACCGCCACCGGATGCCGCTTCGAGCGACTCGACACTTGCACCTACCGGGTAGAGGGTCTTGAGCTGAACCCACAACGCATCCAGGTCCCACTCTTCTGGGAAACCCTCATAGGTTGCTGAGGTCACCGCACCGGCAATGGCGTCGTCCAGGAAGGTCCGGATTTGATCGTTGAGATCCTCACCGTGCAGCACACGCTGACGTTCGCTGTAGATGACCTTGCGCTGGCGGTTCATCACCTCGTCGTACTTCAACACGTTCTTGCGGATCTCGAAGTTCTGCGCCTCGACCTGGCTTTGTGCGCTGGCGATGGCACGAGTCACCATCTTGGCTTCGATTGGCACATCGTCAGGAACGTTGAATCGGCTAAGGAACGATTCGACCAGGCCAGCGTTGAAGCGTCTCATCAGATCGTCTTGCAGTGACAGGTAGAAGCGTGTCTCACCCGGGTCGCCCTGACGACCAGAACGACCGCGCAACTGGTTATCGATACGACGTGACTCATGCCGCTCGGTACCGAGCACGTACAAGCCACCCGCTTCGGTGACTTCATCATGTTCAGTCTCTACGGCCGCTGCCTGACGATCCACCTCGTCGGCCCATGCGGCTTCGTATTCGTCCGGGGTATCGACGGGCGACAAACCCTTACGTTCCAATTCCGCGGCCGCGCGGAACTCTGGGTTTCCACCCAGCATGATGTCCGTGCCTCGACCTGCCATGTTGGTGGCAACTGTGACCGCACCCTTGCGGCCTGCTTCCGCCACGATGGCTGCTTCTCGCTCGTGGAACTTCGCGTTCAACACCTCGTGCTTGACACCCGCTTTGCGAAGCGCTTGAGAAAGCACCTCGCTCTTTTCCACGCTTGTCGTGCCGACCAGGATCGGTTGGCCTTGTTCGTGCTTCTCCACGATGTCCTCGACCACAGCGGCGAACTTCGCTTCTTCTGTGCGGTAGACCAGATCTGGCTGGTCGGCACGAATGTTTGGCTTATTCGTCGGAATCGGGACGACACCCAAGTCGTAGATCTGCCCGAACTCTGCTGCTTCAGTCATCGCCGTACCGGTCATGCCGGACAACTTCGAATACAACCGGAAGAAGTTCTGCAACGTAATCGTGGCCAAGGTCTGGTTCTCAGCCTTGATCTCCACACCCTCTTTGGCCTCAATCGCCTGGTGTAAGCCTTCGTTGTATCGGCGACCGGACAAGATGCGGCCGGTGTGCTCATCGACGATCATGACTTCGCCGTCCATGACGACGTAATCCTTGTCCAGCTTGAACAGGTCCTTAGCCTTCAACGCATTGTTGAGGAATCCGACCAATGGGGTGTTAGCAGCCTCGTACAGGTTGTCGATACCCAGCCAGTCTTCGGTCTTCTCTACTCCCGATTCCAAGATGCCAACGGTTCGCTTCTTGTCATCGACTTCGTAATCGACTTCCCGTTCCAACCGCAGCACCAACTTGGCGAAATCGGCGTACCACTTGGGTTCGTGGTCACTGGGGCCAGAAATGATCAGCGGAGTTCGTGCCTCATCAATCAGAATCGAGTCGACTTCATCAACGACGGCGAAGTTGTGACCACGTTGCACCATCTCTTCAGTGCTGAGAGCCATGTTGTCGCGCAGGTAGTCGAAGCCAAGTTCGTTATTGGTTCCGTAGGTGATGTCGCAGTTGTAGGCAGCACGGCGCTGTTCTGGCGTCATCGACGCCAAGATGCACCCCACGGTCAAGCCGAGGAAGCGGTGCACTCGACCCATCCATTCAGAGTCACGTTCAGCCAAGTAGTCGTTGACGGTCACCACATGAACGCCGTCACCGCTGAGCGCATTGAGGTATGCGGGCAAGGTCGACACCAAGGTCTTACCTTCACCGGTCTTCATCTCGGCGATGTTCCCTAGGTGAAGTGCGGCTCCACCCATGATCTGCACGTCATAGTGCCGCTGACCCAGCGTTCGACGTGCCGCCTCGCGAACCACGCTGAACGCCTCAGGAAGTAGGTCATCCAAAGTCTCGCCGTCTGCCAAACGCGACCGGAACTCATCGGTCTGCTCTCGCAGTTGCTCATCGCTCAACTCAAGGTAGTGCTCCTCGAGGGCATTGACTTGGTCGGACAGCGACTGCAGCTTCCGGAGGATCTTTCCCTCACCAGCACGCAGGATCTTGTCGAAGATGGCCACCGGAGCATCGTACGCAAGCGAGGGCGGGCACGGAGAGCGCATCGGGAAGCGTCTAACGTTTTACAGACGTTGAGGAGGCATTTCATGGACGACGAAGTCGAACAACGGCTACTCGCCATCGCCGATACCGAGATCGCCGCCGGAGCGCTGCAACTGCAGCCAGACGATCCTCCCGTCACCTTTGACACCGATCACGCCACCCTGCGCTGGGTGGCTCGAGACATCGTGACGGCTGCTGCTCGCGCCCACGTACAGGCTGATCTCAGCGGTTCTCCCCTGACGCTCACCGAAGTGCGTTCACAAGTGGGGGACACGGGGAACCAGCACGATGCACAGTCAGCGCATGAGGTCATCCAGCGATATGTGACCGGGATGCTGGCGCAGAACTAGCCCGACTCACTTCAAACCGAGAAGTCCTTCTCGCGCAGCAGTCACCACAGCTTCCGTGCGAGTACGCACATTGAGCTTCTCGTGAACCGATCGCATGTGGTTCTTCACCGTGTTCTCACTGATGTGTAGTCGCTGTGCCACCTGCTTGTTGGGCAGACCATCGGCAACCAGGGTGAGGACCTCAAGCTCCCGGGTGGTCAGATCTCCCCCAGTTCCCACCTCTGCTCGACGAACCGCAACCGCGAGTTCCTCCATCAACAAGCCAGCCATATCGCTGGACAGCAAAGCTCGCCCAGCCAAGGCTTGCCGAATCGTTGCCAGCACCTCCGGCACAGAAGCTTGGCGCGACAGAACTGCGGTGACACCTGCCTTGACGATCGTGGTGGCATCCACGCCTGTCTTCGGGTCAGTGAGCAGGACAAAACGACACTTAGGCAACAGTCGGGACAACATTCCCAGTGCGTCAACGACCGCATCCGAGTCTTCTAACAGACCGATAATCACCAAGTCCGCGTGGAACTCCGCCGCTTCACCGGGAACTCGTTCCGGAACAGATGATCCGGCCAACACCTCATGACCCAATTCCTGACTCAGGCACGAGACCAGACCCCGCACAGCGAGGGGTTGGGCGTCAGAAATGTAGATCCGACGACGGCGATCGGCCATAAGAAAGCTCAGCTTCCGCTGGGCAACTGATCCTGTGTCTCGATCCGGATCAACCCATAGTCGAATCCACGGCGACGGTAAACAACAGCCGGGGCATCGGAATCAACATCGTGGAACAAGAAGAAGTCATGCCCCACAAGTTCCATCTCCGTCACGGCCTGATCGATGCTCATAGGCTGCGTGGAGTGGGTCTTCTCCCGTACGACGACCGGACCTTCGGCGTAGACCTCGTCGGCATGCGTGGACTCGTAGTTGTCGTGCGGGGTGTCGTCAGTAGCGACAAGTGGGGCTTGCACATCCAGATCGCTGGGTAGCTCAATGCGCTTGGCATCACGGCCCCGATGGAATCGCGACTTGTCGTGAGCTCGACGAAGTTGTTCCTTCAGCCTGTCGCTGGCTTTCTCGAATGCGGCATGCTCGTCTGCGGCTGAGGCTTCTGCCCGGATGACGGGCTTGCGTCCCCGGCAGGTCAGTTCCACCTTGTAGGCACGGTCTGCCAGACGCGGGTTGTTCTCTTTAGATAGCTGCACATCTACTCGGGAGATGGGAACTCCGTAGCGGTCAAGGCGGCTGAGCTTGCCTTCCGCGACCTCCCGGAAAGACTCCTCGACATCAACTCGTCGACCACGAACGACAATCTCCAGATCAGACATGTCATCGCCTCCTCGGTAGAACTCCAGGCTACTCGCGCGGTGCCCGCCCGGCCGACCTGGTCTTCGTCCCCACACTCGCCTGCTGCAGGTGTCGTGGCAAGCCACCGTTCACCCGACTCCCACACTCAACCGCCATCTGGGCGCTTGGGTGGGGCAGGACTTACTTCTAAGCCGCACCGTGATCAGCTTCTGTGTCACCTTTCGGTGATCCAGACGCCTTACGTGGGCCGTTTCGCCTGCGACTGGCATCGGCTAGTTCAATGATCAACGACCATCGAACGCAACCACGGACCCGGGCGGGAACCGCTTAACCAGGCTACGCGGTGTGCTGTCTCACCGGAACCACTGTTGCCACGACTGCCCCACCAACGACCTGGCAACCGATGTCTGACAACAGCAAATGAGCCGCGCTGAGCGTCGCACCCGTCGTCATCACATCGTCAACCAGGATCACTTGTTGACCTGCCAGTTCCGCAGCAGCAGCGGTCAGTCGCCACGAACGGCGAGCGTTAGCAGCCCGCTGCGATGCGACCAACCCCTTTTGCACCGAGCCTCGTTGCCGAACGAACACTCCCGTTCTGAATCGTTCGAGGCCGATGTCAGACGAACGGCGAATGAGCAGTTCAGGAAAGTTTCCGCCCACTCGCCAGCGGGTTCGCCCACCGGAAGGCAACGCAACGACATGCGCATGCGGATAGCGCCGGCATTGCTGCTGCACAGCATGACCGAGCACCTCACCGAGCACAGACACCAATCGACGATCACCAGTGCGCTTAGCCGCGATCACCACCGACTGCGCAATGGACTCGTACGTGGTTCCCGCACTAACCCAAAACGGTGGCTGCTCTCGTTCGATTGGCCGAACACTGGCCCGGTGAAGCAACCGCCGACAAAGGTCACAGATGGGGCTGCCTGCAACCTGGCAGTGAACGCACTGCGAGCCCAACAACAGGTCAACGAGTGCATCGAAGGAATCAGTCAGCGTTGCGATCATTCCGGCATCGTCGCAGGCGATTCCCGCACGAGCCGCTGACCATATTCTGTGGACGGCGAAGGATCGCTAGTGCAACGAGGTAATGAGCAGGTAGAGCGCAGATGGGGTGTTATTCACCGCATGCGCAACGATCGTGGTGGTGAGACTCCCCGTTTGATACCGGCCGAAGCCTAAGACCAGGCCAATCCCAAAGAGCAAGATGAAGCGAACAGCTTCACCGTGGAATGCAGCGAACACTGCCGCCGTCACCACAATCGTGATCCAGGGACGCAGATTCTTCTTTGCCAGCGAGGAGTACATGAAACCGCGGAAACAGATCTCCTCCGCGATGGGGGCACCAACTGCAACTGTCAGCGTGAACACAATGACAAGTACGGGGCTGGTTTTGGCAAGGTCTTCGCCCAACTCACCCGCCGCAGAATCAAACTGACCAAAGATCATCGTGGTCAGCGCACCCAACATCGATGCCACGATCAGTGAGATCACGCCATAGCCGACACCCATACCGATGTCGCGCCACGACCATCTCAACCCAAGGTCAATTCGCAGACCGTTCCCACTGTGGTTCGTGATGAATAGCGGCCAACCAATGAGCGCAATCCAAGGAAGCACCACGGTCAGGATCAACAAAGCGCCCTTGAGCGTCGCTGATCCATTGCTTCCCAAGAGGTAGATCATCGATCCGACTAATGCGCAGAGCAACCACAGGCCAAGGATGATCGCGAGATCCCATAACCCCCAGGTCGGCACGCGCAATGCAGGGCGTTTGCCGATGGCAGCATCGTTGACCGCACGCACATAGGTGATCGGAGCAGACGGATAGATCGCCGGCTGCAACCACGGATTTTCCTTCGGCCACGAGGGAATGAACCGCGCGTACGGGTCGAACGGAGCCGACCCCCAACCGATCGTTGCCGGGTTGTATCCCGGCGGAGGTGGCGGCGGGCCAGGCGTCCCGAACGGTGGGGTGCTCATCTCAGTACCGGTAGTGCTCTGGCTTGTAGGGACCCTCTACGGGAATACCCAGGTAATCGGCCTGCTTAGTCGACAGTTCGGTCAAGCGAACTCCCAATGCATCCAAATGCAACCGGGCAACCTTCTCATCGAGGTGCTTGGGGAGCACGTAAACGCCAACCTGATCGTCACCTTCCACCCGCAACGGGTAGGCGTCGCCGTTGGTGAACAGTTCGATCTGCGCCAGCACCTGATTGGTGAAGGAGTTGGACATCACGAAGGACGGGTGGCCAGTGGCATTGCCCAGGTTCAGTAGACGCCCTTCGCTGAGCACGATGATCGAATGGCCGTCGGCAAACTGCCATTCATCAACTTGGGGCTTGATGTTGTTGCGCACGACACCGGGTTCGGACATCAGCCCAGCCATATCAATCTCGTTGTCAAAGTGGCCAATGTTGCCGACGATCGCTTGGTGCTTCATCTTGCGCATGTCAGCGATGGTGACGACGTCCAGGCAGCCAGTGGTGGTGACGAAAATGTCGGCCACGTCCACAACATCGTCTAGGCGCTGCACTTGGTACCCATCCATGACGGCCTGCAGGGCACAGATCGGATCGACTTCGGTCACGATGACGCGAGCACCTTGGCCGCGAAGTGACTCTGCACATCCCTTGCCGACATCGCCGTAGCCACACACCACGGCTGTCTTGCCTCCGATGAGGACATCGGTTGCGCGATTAATTCCGTCAACCAATGAGTGTCGGCAGCCGTATTTGTTGTCGAACTTGGACTTGGTCACCGAATCGTTGACGTTGATCGCGGGGAAAAGCAGACTGCCGTCACGCATCATTTCGTACAGACGATGGACACCAGTAGTGGTCTCTTCGGTAAC
>JBDHZU010000026.1:0-19089 GCA_039812085.1 Candidatus Nanopelagicales bacterium
TGGCGCGACGAGTGGAAGCAGCGCAGCAAGGTCAGTCGATAAATCAACGTCCATGTAGGCCACAACGGATGCAGTCGACGTGAGCCAGGCTTGTCGTAGTGCCCGCCCTCGGCCCTTCTCACCAAGGTGTTGTACGACGATGCCGTCATAACAGGCAGCCAGATCACGTGCGACCTTCAGAGTGTCGTCAGTACTGGCGTTATCGACAATCGTGATTCGAGCTGTGAAAGGGAAATCGTCTCGGTTGACATGGGCATGCAGCTTGGCAATGCAGGCCGGCAGGCTGACTTGTTCGTTATAAACCGGGACCACGACGTCGACATCAATGTGCGAGGTCGGTGCAGTAGCTGCTGGCGAGCCCATTTGGGGAAGCGTTGGCGGCCGAAGAACCTGCCGCTGCTTTGTGTCCATGACAAGCATGGAACCGGGACTAACTGGGTAAACCCTGAGAAAGCCCTGATGGGGCGCTCAGAGAATATTTCGCCGCGAAAGGACATCACATGAGCACCGCGACTGGTCACGACGAAGCGTTACGAGAGATTGCCGTAGAGCTGAGCCGGAGTTCGTCAGCAGCCATCGCTGCACGCGGGCAACAACTGCTCATGGAACTTGGCGGGCACCACTAAGACCACTTGGTTCTATTCGTAAGGATCAGTTGGTTGCGGGATCCGCGTCAGGTTTTGCGTCTTGATCCACGGGATGGCCGTATCGACATTGGTACCGCCACCAGGCTCCCACTGACCCACAATTTTCACCCAGGTGTTTGCCGGTAGGTCTGGCGCGTCCACCGCAACGATCTTGGTGGTGACGGCATCAGCCGCGCAGCAGGTCAGCATCATTCGCGTGATCCAGAAATGACTGTTAGGCGGTAGCCCGGCTTGTTTACTGGCCGGAATGGGAGTGACAAAGCCGACCAGTTCAATGTTGTGACCCGCCAACGACTGATGGTCATCCCACACCGCCCGAACGGCATATTCATTGAGCGCAAGCGGCACTGGATTGGTTGCGGGTAGCGCCGGGAAGTCATCGTCCGATGTCGGTTGCTGCACGACTGGTTGAGAACGTCCCGCAGCCCAAGCACCAAGTGCTGGCGGCGAGACCAGCAAGATCGCGGCGACCGGAATCAGCAGTAGCCAAGCCGTCCACAGATGCCGATTGGAATGTCCGTGTCCGTCGTCATGTCCACCATGCACGACGTCATGCTCATGCCCATCGGCTAGGGCAACGCCGGCCTTGGCGGCACGCTCTTCCCGGATGAGTTCCACCATGGCGTACACAGCCAAAATCACCAACAAAGCACCGGTGAGAATCACCCACGGTCGCAAGGCGCTTTTGACGTATCGCAGGTAGGTCTCCCCGATTGAGATACGCAGCAGCGCACCGCCCAACATGAAGAGCACGAGTGCTTGAACGTGACGACTCATAGCAACACCGACCCCACTACAACCGCAGCCGTTGTCGCAACCACAAATGTGGTGGGCGCAAATCGGAACGCAAACGAGCGGCCGAACGTTCCCGCCTGCAGCGCAATCAACTTCAAGTCGACCATCGGACCAACGACGAGAAAGACGAGCTTGGACGTAAACGAGAACTGAGTCAGGCTGGCCGCAACGAAGGCATCAGCCTCCGAGCAGACGCAGAGGGCCACAGCCAGCAACGCCATAGCGAGAATCGATAGCCAGTGATTGCTCGCCACCGCGTTCATCCACTCAGTCGGCACCGCAACGTTCAGCAGTGCAGCAGCGAACGCGCCGATGACCAAGAAACCACCTGCGTGCAGGAAGTCGTGGGTAGCTGCCAAGCGGAAGGTGTGCCACGGGGAATTTCCCTGTAGATGCGACCGGTCGGGCATCGACAACCATTGGGACTTACCAAAGCGCAACCAAATCCAACCCATTGCGATCGAGGCCGCCAGGCTGGCAACAAATCGGGCAAGTGCCATCTCAGGTCGTCCAGGGAATGCGACCAAGGTGGACACCACGACGATTGGATTAATCGCGGGAGCCGCTAACAAGAAGGTGAAAGCGGCAGCCGGAGCAACCCCACGAGAGATCAGACCTCCTGCTACCGGAACGGATGCGCACTCACAGCCGGGCAAGACCGCTCCTGCTGCACCCGCCACCGGAACGGCCAAGGCCGGACGGCTCGGGAGCGCCTTCTGCCAAAAACTGGGCGGGATGAACGCAGTGATGACCGCAGAGAGCACCACGCCAAGCGCGAGGAACGGCAGCGCTTGGACAATGATCGAAACGAAGATGGTGGCGCCGGTCTGAATCATCGGCGTATCGAACAGGTTCGCCAGTGGTCCGCGGAAGATGGCTAACAAGACCAAACCGACGGTGAGGACTTCGAGTCCGTTCGGGCGACGCCACCGGCGACTTGGTACCTGCTGCTGCCCCCCAGTCGAAGCAGCGTCTTCGACCGATGCAGGGGTGACCGGGCGAGGCCCGGTGGCGGTGGTGGGTGTTTCGGTCATTGGTTCCAGTATCACCACGGTGTGCCCACGGATGTCAGCAGACCGCCAAAGCTTGCGCGTCTTGCCTCCACATTCGGTCTGGCTCGCTAGCATCCCCAGAGGGCTAATAGTGCCCGCTGTGCTGTTGGAGTCACTAATAGTGATGCTGGCGGCGTAATGCTCAACCGGAGGTGACGCATGGGGCTGCTCGATCGATTTGAGCAACGGGTCGACCGGATGGTCAACGGCGCCTTCGCAAAAGCATTCCGTTCCGAGGTCCAACCAGTGGAACTCGGTGCTGCTCTCCAGCGAGAAATGGATGAGCGCGCGGCCATCATCTCCCGCGGACGAACTGTGGTACCCAACGTATTTCGGGTCGCTTTGGCCTCTGCCGACTACGACCGACTATCGGTCTACGCCGATACCTTGCAGACCGAGCTCATCAGCCTTGCTCGCGACTACGCAGCCGAACAGCGTTACACCTTTGTCGGTCCCGTCGAGGTGTCACTGGAGTTAGACAACGAACTCGATACCGGACTATTTCGCGTCATTAGTGAGGCTCAAGCGGCAGAGCTTCCGCCGCAGGCCACCAATGCCTTGGGCGGACGGTTAGTAGCCGGGGGGACGGAATATCCGTTGAAGAACGGCACGACCCGCCTGGGTCGTGGGGTGGACTCCGATATTCGGATCGACGACCCGGGCGTTTCTCGCCACCATGCAGACATTTTGTTGGGCGTTGATGCCGTCATTCGTGACCTCGGTTCGACTAACGGCACCTTTGTTAACGGCATTCAGGTATCCGAAACCACGCTGCGCGATGGGGCCACAATCCGACTGGGATCCACCAGTCTGACCTTCCGGAGGGATACGTGAGTGAACTCGCGCTGACCCTATTGCGCTTCGGATTTCTGGCCTTGTTGTGGTTCTTTGTGATCCTCACGGCCAATGTGTTGCGCCGTGATCTGCAGGCCCCGTCAAACGCAGCGGTGGCAGCCGTCGCACCAGGCAAGAGCCGATCAAGCTCACGAGGTAAGGCGCGACCACGGGCGCGCAACCTCGTCGTCACCCACGGATCGCTACAGGGAACGATTCTTCCGCTGGGATCAGCCGAAGTAACGATTGGTCGAGCTCCGGACAACACATTGGTCGTTGATGACGACTTTGCTTCCGGGCACCATGCTCGGCTTTATCCGTCAGAAGGCCAGTGGATTGTGGAAGACGTGGGATCCACAAACGGCACGTGGATTGATCGCACTCGCATCACCGGGCCAACCTTGATGGAACCCGGAAGCCCACTACGAATTGGTCGCACTGTCCTCGAGCTGAGGAAGTAGCGACCTGACGTGACCACCGAGGACGCACCCAGCGAAGAAACCGAGTCAACTGACACCAGTCGACTCGGGCTTCGCTATGCAGCGCGATCGGATATTGGGCTCGTCCGACAAGGAAACGAGGACTCCGGTTACGCCGGTGCCCACATGCTGGTGGTGGCCGATGGCATGGGCGGACACGCTGCCGGAGAACTAGCCAGTGCCACCGCCGTCGCCATGTTTGCCGAACTCGACCTTGACCCACCGCAGGACGAGTTCCTAGCTGCGATGGCCGATGCAGTCGAGAACGCTCACGACGAACTTGCCCGGATCATTTCCGATTCCCCTGACTTTGCCGGCATGGGTACCACCGTGACCGCGATGGCGTGGCTTGGCACCCGAGTAGGGATCGCCCACGTTGGCGACTCCCGCGCATACCTACTGCGCGACGGCGTATTGACCCAGCTCACCAAAGACCACACCTTCGTTCAAACTCTGGTGGATTCAGGGCGAATCACGGAAGAACAGGCTCACGTCCACGAAAAGCGGAATCTGCTGATCAAAGCCCTAGACGGCTTACATGTGGTCGAACCTGATCTCTCTATGCGTGAAGTCCGAGCGGGAGACCGCTTCCTGTTGTGCAGCGACGGACTCTGTGGGGTTTTGACCAAGGCTGAGATCCAGGAGCGTCTGGCTACCGGCGATCCAACCGGAACAGTCACTGCCTTGGTCGAGCGCGCCTTGGAAGCCGGTGCGCCAGACAACGTCACTTGCGTTGTGGCTGATGTGGTCCTCGACGAAAGCATGGAGAACACGTTGACGGACGGGCAGATTCGGATGCCCGTCGTGGTCGGTGCTGCCGCTGAACCCCGCAATCGGGATCGACTCCCTGGCATTCCGTTCCCGGACGATGCCCAACCAGACCCTGATCGCCCAACGCCACCTCCATCGGTCGATGAGTCATCGACGGTCGAAGAAGCTGTACCTGTTGTTGGCAAGCGGCGCCGAGGGGGACGTTGGCTGATCGCCGCTATCACTGGCGTCCTACTGATTCTGGCTGCACTCGTTGGAACCTGGACGTACGTCAACAACCAGTACTACATCGGCACAGACAACGACAAGGTCGCGATCTACCAAGGCGTGACCTGGGGTCCTGGTGATCACGGTTTCTCTCATGCCATCCAAACCAGTCAAACGGCAGTGGCCAACCTCCCGATCATCAGCCAGGACGCGGTCAACCAGACCATCCCAGCCGCAAACCTGGATGCTGCCCGAACCACACTGGCCAAGTTGGAAGCCCAAGCTCAGATCTGTCTGACGAAACCGATCCAGCCGGGTTGTCCTGATGAGTCTTCGACCCAAACTCCGGCGGCGAAGTCGTGAGCGCGCCAGTAGCTCCTGCCGCGCCGCAGGCCTCCGACACAGAGGTACCTCGCCCGAGTAATCGGCGCAATGTCGAGCTGGGTTTACTCCTCGTCGCCTATGCCATCGGGTTATACGCCTACGCCAATGTGGGTCTGGCGATGGAAGGTCGACTACCCGATAACTTCCTTGCCGTTGCCGGCGTTTTCGCTGTATTGCTTGGTGCTGCTCACCTCGCCATTCGGATGATGGCGAGTTACGCCGATCCGGTTCTGCTTCCGGCTGCTGCCGCCTTGAACATGATCGGTCTGGCGATGATTCATCGGCTGGACTTAGCTGATGCTCAACGGGCCGCCCGCAATTCGCACAGCGCACCGACTCCCGACGTCATCGCCCAAATGACCTGGACGGCGATTGCGCTGTTGCTGTTCATTTGCGTGCTCGTGGTTATTCGCGATCATCGGCGATTGCAGCGATACACCTACACCGCGATGGTGGCGGGCATCTTGTTGCTGTTCATGCCGCTGCTGCCATTCATCGGAACCACCGTTAACGGTGCCCGACTGTGGGTTCGACTTGGACCGCTGTCCTTTCAGCCCAGCGAGATGGCCAAGATTCTGCTGGCCATCTTCTTTGCCGGGTACCTCGTGGTGAAGGCCGATGCGCTGGCACTCGTACGACGTAAGTTCCTCGGCTTGGGAATCCCTCGCGGGCGCGACCTCGGGCCCATTCTGGTTGCCTGGCTGGTCAGCCTCATGGTGTTGGTCTTGGAAAAGGACCTCGGCACCGCACTGATGTTCTTCGGTTTATTCGTCACCTTGTTGTACGTGGCAACGCAACGCCGGAGCTGGCTGATCATCGGCGCAGTGCTGTTCACGTTCGGCTGCCTACTTGGCTACGCCTTGTTCGGTCACGTCCGAGTCCGCGTAGAAGTCTGGTTGGACACTTGGACCTACGCCAATGACCAGGGCTACCAAATCGCACAGTCTCTGTTCGGGCTGGCTAACGGTGGTGTGCTTGGCACCGGGTGGGGGCAGGGCTACCCACAGTTCGTGCCCTTCGCCAAGACCGACTTCATCACTGCCGCCTTGGGCGAAGAACTTGGGGTTACTGGGTTCATGGCCATCTTGGTGGTCTACGCGATCATCATTGAGCGTGGCCTTCGCACCTCTGTTGCTTGCCGCGACTCGTTCGGAAAACTGCTGAGTGTGGGCTTGGCGACCGTGCTGGGTTTGCAGATGTTCGTCGTCGTGGGTGGCGTCACTCGGTTGATCCCACTCACCGGTCTGACGACGCCATTCCTGTCATACGGCGGATCGGCTTTGGTCGCGAACTGGATGATCGTTGCGCTCCTTATTCGTATCTCGGATCGGAGTCGTCGTCCTCTGCCATCCGGCACGGTTGAGGTGGGTGACACTGCTCGATGAACCGCGCTGTACGACGTATTGGTCTAGTGCTGGGAGTTCTGATCCTTGCTCTACTCGTGAACATCAATATCCAGCAGGTTCTCCTGGCCAACGAGACGCGTAACCGAGCGGGTAACCAACGCACAGTGCTGCAGGAATACAACCGGGAGCGCGGGCCAATTTTGGTCGGCGTGGATCCAGCCGCTCGCTCGATTCCGACAGACGATCAGTACCGCTACCTACGCGTTTACGCCAACGGCCCGATGTACGCCCCGGCCACTGGTTTCTACTCCGCGTTGTACGGAGCCACTGGTATCGAACGCACGGAGAACGACGTGCTGGCGGGCACAGGAGACCAGTTCTTCGTTGATCGCGTCCAGCAGTTGCTGACGGGACGGCAAGCCAAGGGCGGGGCTGTCAGCCTGACGTTAAATGCTGCTGCCCAACAGGCGGCCTGGGATGGCCTGCAAGGCAAGGTCGGATCAGTCACTGCTTTGGACCCGTCAACCGGGGCCATCTTGGCGATGGCGTCCAGTCCATCGTTCAACCCCAACCTCATTTCTAGTCACGACTTAGCCGCCAGCCAGAAGGCCTACGAGCAGTACAGCACTGATCCCAACAAGCCCATGTTGAACCGATCATTGGTCAGCACTCCGCCACCCGGTTCCACCTTCAAGTTGGTGACCACAGCGGCTGCCTTGGAATCCGGCAAGTTCAATCCGAATTCGGAAATTCCCGGCCCAGCGCAGTACCAATTGCCTGGGTCCAGCAAGAAGCTCGGCAACTGGAACAAGTCCGCGTGCGGAGCGAATGACAAGACCACGCTGACCGGAGCTTTAGAAATTAGTTGCAACAGTGCCTTCGCCTGGTTGGGCAATCAGCTCGGCAGTGATGCACTGCTCAAACAAGCGGAGAAGTTCGGTTTCAACCACAGCTTCACCGTGCCCATGCGAGCAGCCACCAGCACCTTCCCGAATGACCTGGACCCCGCCCAAACAGCAATGAGCGCTATCGGTCAGTACAACGTCACTGCCACCACGCTGCAAATGGCAATGGTGGGAGCCGGGATCGGCAACGGCGGCAAGGTGATGAACCCATATCTGGTCAACGAAATTCTGTCCTCGGATCTGCGCACGATCAGTACGGCAAAACCCAGCCAGTTCTCCCAAGCCATGTCAGCGGCTAACGCCAACACCGAAATGCAAATGATGGTCAGCGTGGTGGAGAACGGCACCGGAACGAACGCTCAGATCAGTGGCGTGAGTGTGGGCGGAAAGACAGGTACCGCTGAAACCGGTGGCGATCGACCTGCCGTCGCCTGGTTTGTTGCAGTCGCACCTGCGGCAAATCCGCGCGTTGCCGTTGCGGTCTCGATTGAGAACTCTGGCGAGGGTGGGGCAGAGGTCAGCGGAAACCGCTTGGCTGCCCCGATTGCCCGATCAGTGATCGAGGCCGTTCTCAACGGTCAATGATGAGCGCAAAGCCACGGAACCAAGCACACGAACAACAAGTCATACGTGTCGAGGATGACACCACGCCGACAGGCGTGAACCACCTACGGGCATAAGGCCGATACCGTGGGTCACACCGTCCCGAGTTGTCGATCCACGCGGCAACAACGGTAAGGAAAGGAACTCTGGTGAGCGAGACTCGCAGACTGGGCGATCGGTACGAGCTCGGTGAGGCACTGGGCCGAGGCGGCATGGCTGAGGTCTTGGAAGGTCGAGACTTGCGTCTTGGCCGACGCGTCGCTGTCAAGATCCTGCGCCCTGACCTGGCAAAGGACCCAGCGTTCCAGAGCCGCTTCCGTCGCGAGGCGCAATCAGCAGCTTCCTTGAACCACCCCAACATCGTGGCCGTGTATGACACCGGCGAAGACATCCTGGGTGATCAATCAGGTTCTGTCGTCGTTCCCTACATCGTCATGGAATACGTCGATGGCCAGACCCTGCGGCAGTTACTCGCGAGCGGCCGTCGCCTGTTGCCTGAACGAGCTTTAGAGATTACGGCCGGCGTACTCGCTGCCCTGGACTACTCCCACCGACACGGAATCGTCCACCGCGACATCAAGCCCGCCAACGTGATGCTGACTCGTACGGGCGATGTCAAGGTGATGGACTTCGGCATTGCTCGTGCGCTGGCAGACGCATCCGCTACCCAGACCGCAGGCAGTGCCGTGATGGGAACGGCGCAATACCTGTCCCCAGAGCAGGCTCGCGGCGAGGTGGTGGATGCCCGATCCGACCTCTACTCCACTGGCTGCTTGCTCTACGAATTGCTGACTGGCCGCCCCCCATTCGTCGGCGACTCCCCGGTTTCGGTGGCCTACCAACACGTCAGCGAACAACCGGCTGCGCCGAGCACAATCGACCCCGCTGTTCCGCCGGGCCTAGATGGTCTGGTGATGAAGTCCCTGGCTAAGAGCCCTGATGACCGCTACCAAAGCGCAGCCGACTTCCGTAATGACGTGGAACGTTCCATCGCGGGAATGCCGGTTACCTCCGCAGTTGCACCGGTTGCAGGAGCGGCAGCCGCGGGTGCAGCCGATCAGACGGCGATGTACAACCCGGTACCTGATGCTCCGGTTCGTCGAGTGGAACCACCAGAGGAAGACAAGCGCAGCCCGTGGTTCTGGGTGGGAATCGCCGCTTTGATTCTGGCTGTCGCGGCCGTCGCCTTGTTCCTTGGCAAGGTGCTATTCGGAGACAGTGCCGCTGAGCAAGTCACGGTTCCTCGGCTCACCGGTCAGACAGTGAGCCAAGCAGAAACGGCATTGACGAACGTCGGACTGCAACTGGGTGGCCAGGAGATGCAGACCTCAGACAAGCCCAAGGGCGAGATCCTTACGCAGGACCCTGCGTCCGGTTCGTTGCTCGCCAAGGGACAAGCCGTCAATGTGACGGTTTCTGCGGGCAAAGCTCAGGTTCAAGTTCCGCCGTTGACCGGTTTGACCAGCGTCGCGGATGCACGCTCTACCTTGGCCGATGCTGGGCTTGCTCTCGGTTCAGTCTCTGAACGAGACAGTGACCAGCCAGAGGGCACCGTTCTCTCGCAATCCCCAGGTAGTGGCACAACCGTCGATGCGGGTTCCAAGGTGAACATCACCGTGTCCAACGGCAAGATTCCAGTTCCTGATGTCGTGGGTTCCTCACAGGCCCAAGCGATGAGTACCTTGAGCAACGCTGGCTTCACCGTCAACGTGATCACGCAAGACTCGTCTGCCCCACCCGGCACCGTCCTCGCGCAGTCACCTACGTCAGGTTCGACAGCCAAGAAGGGCTCCCAGGTGACGATCACCGTGGCGCAGCAGGCAGCGACTCCCACTCCGTCGGATAGCAGTCAGCCTCCTCGGGCGAACAGCGGCTCCAACGGCGACGTGAACGCCACCCCATCGGCAACCACTTCCTGACCCAGGTCCGCCAGAGCGGTCACTTCCAAACGTGGCATTCTTCTCGCCGGGCATTGGCACCGAAAGTGAAAGCAGGGCGGCTATAGCCTCAATGAGGCTGCTGATCTTTTCGATCATTATTCCTCCTTCCCTCATAGCTCTAGTATAGAGCACTATACCCACGAAGGCAAGGGGGATATACTAAGAAGATGGATGCTGAGCGAGAAGCCATAGAAGCGACCAACGAACTAAATCGCCTGGCCGTCGAAATGGATGCACAGTCAGCCCGCCGCCTCAAGGCCATCGCCGAACTGCGCTCCCAAGGATGGACCTACGAACAGATCGCTCAAGCCCTTGGCGTGACCAAGGCTCGCGCTCAGCAACTCAGCAACTCAGCACTGAATACGGACTAAGGGCGATAGCGGACGCGGCTTGGAAGATTAGAAGTGACATCTCAGGAGGCTCATGAACTGGCGCGAGCTTTCGCGCAACGGACGCTCACCGGCCGTTGGCCGGTGAAAGAAAACGACCCCAGCCGAAGCCGGGGTCGTCGGGCTAAGGATCAAGTCCAAAGCGGGGTATGCGTAAGGTATACCCAATTGTCTGGGCCTAAACAACCGGGCTTCACTAAATCGGGTGGTGTGTCGTGGGTGACAGACGCGGCCCGGAACGTGTGGGCGTCTTTATCGATGGCTTCAACCTTTACCACGGCGTGAGGGACGCCACTGGCCATGCCAGCCTGTGGCTTGATATCCACAAGCTCTGCTCTTCGCTTCTGCGACCGAATCAAGTTATCCAGCAGATTCACTACTTCACGGCACCCGTGCGCAACAACAACGAGAGCATGGCCCGCCAGGTGACATATTGGCAGGCGCTAGAAGCTCATTGCCCTGACGTCCAAATACACCGTGGGCGCTTCCAAGAGAAGACCGCCGAATGTCTGAGCTGTCACAACGCATGGCGAACATATGAAGAAAAGGAGTCGGACGTCGCTATTGCCTGCGAACTGCTGATGGCTGCTGTCAAAGGCGATATCGATGTAGCTTTCTTGGTCTCTGCCGATAGTGACTTTGTTCCCGCGATCAAAGCTGCCAAGCAGGTGAATCCGCGTCTGCGAGTGGTGGCCGCCATGCCGCCCCGCAGAAACTCCAGTGAACTGAAGAAGGCGTGTAACGCGTCATTTCAAATCGGCAAGGCCAAGATCCGTCAAGCGCAGCTTCCGGATGTTGTGCAACGCAAAAAGGGTACCGTCAAACGACCGGATTACTGGGCTTCGAAGACTGACGAGGCAGCGACGCCGGGGCAGCTTCAGAAGCTGGTGAAACGGTTCGGACGCTAGTCTTCCCGCGACCGCATGATCGCACCCAGCCTGAGCAGCGCCGCACCGAGAGCTTTACTCCGTTGAGAGAGCCTATCTGCGCAACCAGTCGGCAGCGAAACGCATCCATTCCGCTGTCTCGTCAAGGACGGCCGCAGCGATCAGTAGCAACGGGCGATGACCACCGGCAGGCAACGGGTGCCGATGGGTGTGCGGCTCGAACTGCGCCGCGTTCATTGGACACATTCCCAGCAGTGTGGGTCACCCAGCAGTGATACCGACATTTGACCGGGGGTTATTGCCAGTCCTGGCCCATTGAGTTTGTAGGGCATCGTCAGTCGTAGCGCTACCCCTTCGACATACTCGACATCCACTCGAATCGCATCCGAATCCGGCACACGCACGTCGGCGACGAAGGCACAGGCAGTACTGCCAGCTTCTGATGCGAAACCTGCCGCCGTGTACAAGGCACTCAACACGTCATCCGACATCGGTTGCTCGCCCAGTCCTGGGTCTGAGGCGAGCAGATCCACGGACCCGTCGGCGGAGAGGGCCGCGCCATACGGGAAGAACTCACCGTACTTGGCAAGCTGGTGTTCGGCAATGGAAGAACCGCGTTCAGCAATCCATCCAGGTCCGCCTGTGCTTTGGTTGATGCGCTATCGCGCCAAGAGCCATGTCGTTATCGTGCAGAAGCCGGCGTCCCACGCATATGAGTCGCCGCTGACTCTGCTGAGCGCGCAGCTCGCGGTGCATAGCGACGACACATCCCACATTCGCTAACCACCACATGACCAAACAAATAAGAGCTGCCGACCGGTTGTCCGGTCGGCAGTTCTTATTAGGGCTGACGTTAAATCAGTGGTTGATGCGCTCTTCGCGACGACGGGTGGCGAAGACCACCATGACACCAGCGGCGAGCAGGGCTGCACCGACACCAGCGATCTTCAGTACGTCACCGGCACCGGTGGACGCCAGCGAGGAACTGCCATTGCTGTTGGAACCTCCGCCGTTGCTTCCACCACCCGTAACGGTCACGGTCTTGCTGTAGCTGACCGGCTCGTCGTTGAGGGTTCCGCTCGCGGTGATTCGGTAAGTACCTGGCTCATTGATAGTGACCTCTTCGCTGTAGCCACCCTTACTGTCGGCGGTACCCGAAGTGGTCTGGGCGCGAACCGCACGCACAGACTGACCAACGCTGGAAGAAAGCTTGGTCACCGTGATCGTGACGGGAGAACCTGGATCGAAGGATCCTGCATCAATGGTCAAAGTGAACGGCTGACCGGCAACCGGTGAGCTCGTCGAAGTAGTGATGCCACCGCCTGAAGGCGGGTACACCTGGGCGGATGCAGGCACAGTGCCTACCGCGAAGAGTGCAGCGACCGCAACGACGGCCATCGCAATAAGGCGTTTCAACATGGAAGAGTCAACCCCTGAAGTCTTATGTGTGTGAGTAACGTGAAAGACACTAGCTACGGTTTTGCAACATGCGCGAGCCGAATCGGCAACGTTGTCCCGAGTTTTTTGAGAATTTGAGCCAAATCGGCTGTTATCAGCAGGATTTGAAGTCAATAACGGTCTTTTGTGGCACGCTCAGCGGCTGTTCGATCACTGTCGGTGTCTGCGTCGAAAGAGGCTCAGACATTGTGACCACCACCGTTTGTGGCTCATTACGGGGTAATTCAACGGGTAAAAGCAGACCCGGACGGTGCACTTCTACCACCGGACTCACTGACACGGGATTGCCATTCAAGGTGATTTCCTTGACGGTCGCGCCCATGGGAAGCCCAAGCTCCAACCACACGCGAGTATCTCCCGAGCCTGACTTGGATGGGTCGTCATTTCGCACGGTGACCTCGCCGCCGAGGATCTTGGGGTTCGGCATGGCGTTGGTAAGTTCCACCTTGACCTGCGAATCTCGTCTATCCGCGCTGCACCCGTTCGAGCTGTAGGTCACCGACCGTTCCAGGTATGCGTCGGCCTTGTTGCCTGCTGCGTTGATGACTACGGGATAAATCCGTGGGCCGCGGGCCGAATCCACACTTCCACTGATCGGCCATTTACTGAGTTCACGTTCGACCGTTCGATCCCGGCTGTAGATGAGTAGGCGACGTTCACTGGCTGCCCGTCCAATCGCATTGGTCAACGGAATCGCTTGAGGTCCTGCTTGAGCAATGTGTTCCAACGCACCGGTCACAACTGCTTCTTGGAACTTCTTTCGGTCCGCGCTGTCGCCGTTGAATTTGGTGTAGATACCTCGGGTAACGAATGGAACGACATCCTTGGCGATGAGCTGCGACCCGTCTGGCAATTGAACCGGGCCAGTTGCTCCCACGAAGTACGCCAGTGCTGTCGGATCAACTGACATTGCTCCGTCGAGTTGTTGCCCGGTCTGTAGCTTCCATGCCGCAATCCATTGTTGGGCGGCGTACGGGAAGTGGGGGCTGATGTTCATTCCCGACCAGAGCTGATTGTTCTTTCCCCAGTTTTCGGTGTACTGCTCACCCAGGTCAACGGTCTGTTTTTTCGGCTCAACCAGCTCAATGTTCGAACCAACGTGGTCGATCTTCAGGTTTCCATCAGTAATAGTGACGATGGCGAACGTGCCGAGGAATCCGCCGGTTCCTCTGGCCTCAGCCGGACTGGTGAACCCAACGAAGTAGGACTGCGGTTGATGTTCCCCCAGCAACACTGGTGCCACTTTGCTTGCAGTTGCTGCTGCCGCTGCAATTCGGTCGAGTTGTTCCAGTTGGGTCTGAGTTTTGATCCGTGCCGTATTAACGACCGGGAACACACCCGTCGTGGGGGCAGACCCGATGGCAGCAGTTGCCCGATCAGCCCCAGCTTGTGCTTGACCTGCGACCGGTTCAACGCTGCGCAGCAACGAGACCGTTCCTCCCACAGCCCCCTTAACCGGAATGTTTGTCTGGCTCGCCGCTTGTCCCAACGGAGCAACCGACTCGTTGACAGCGATCGATACGGCCAGCACTGTCTGCTGAAGTGATTGCACAGTTCGCCCAAGCACAGGCGTACGGGCGGCGACATTCCACACCGGAGACCACGTCCAGGCTCGCGCCTTACCTGCCTGCCCCTGCCACGTGGGAATCTGCGCTGCGACCGACTTCAACGAACCCGCTTGCAAACTGGATTGAGCCGACGACAACTCGGTGCGCAGGTGCCACAGATTCACGGCCGCGAATCCACCAGTAATCGCCATACCTGCGATCAATGCCGCTATGCCGCAGATCCCTAGCGCAAGAGCAATGGCAAGCGCGTGCGCTGGACCAGACCTCAACGCGCGCTTCACCAGTTCAGCGTAGGTCGTCGTTTGCACCCGCGCCGCAGCTTGTCGCGATCACACCGTCAGGATCTGGCTAACCGCCGTGAGGAAGTCATCAGTACACGCAACGATGAGCTGGCTACTGATGGGGTGTACATCGAAACCCATCACATGAGGATCAGGGATGTCGTCCGGTGACACTGCCAGCGCAGGCGGTAGCGAGTGACGATCGGTCATCGGGGCCAGTCCCCGGGCAGCGTGCATTTCATTGACCAGCCACGGCAATCGATGGGTCGGATTGTCGGGGAGTGGTTCGGTCATTGTCATCGGCTGGGCGAGATCCACCTCGATCTGCTCACCTGCTGCCTTTCGAGTGGCGACCTCAAGAGATCCCCCCTGCACGATCCACGTTGCATAGCGAGCTGCTTGTCGCAAAGTGAAGGTGTAGCTGCGTGCTGAGGTCGTCATCCGCACGATTTCCGCAACGTGGTCCGTCGCCGCCGTGACAATTAAGTCGTTGGTTCGGATGATCTGTTCAGTGATTGGCGTCGCGGAATGGGTGTGATTGCCATGACCAATCATTGCCATCGACAAGTCACATGAGGCAGCGCCGGCAACTGCATGGGTTCCCGCGCTGGACACACTGACGTCAGACACCTGAGCGAGGCCCTGGCGGAAGAGCTCTTCCATTGCTGGAGAACGGCAAATGTTCATCGTGCAGACCGTCAGAATCCGAAGGCCGCCTACTGACTCTGGTTGAACTCCGGTCATGGAGTGCTTTCTCCGGCAATTACTGGAGTGAGTCCCGCACTAGCCGCCACCGCACGTTCGTCGCCACATTCGGCAAGCCAATTAGCGAGTAAACGATGACCGTGTTCGGTAAGGACGGACTCTGGATGGAACTGGACGCCCTCGATCGGTAGCTCACGATGTCGAACACCCATGATGACCCCGCCAGCAGTCTGCGCGGTGACCTCTAGCTCAGACGGAACCGTCGCTGAATCAATCGCTAAGGAGTGGTACCTCGTTGCCGTGAAAGGACTGGGGATTCCAGCGAAAACGCCTGTCCCGTGATGTTCGACTTGGGACACCTTGCCGTGCAGCAGTTCGGGTGCGCGGTTCACGGTTGCCCCAAAAACTTCTCCAATTGCTTGGTGACCGAGACAGACCCCGAAAATAGGAACCTGGCCGCCGAATTGCCGAATGACCTGTTCGCACAGTCCGGCATCGCTCGGTGTACCCGGCCCGGGGGATAGCAGCACCCCGTCGAATTGCGTTACTGAGTCGAGGTCAACCTCATCGTTACGCACGACCGTGCAATCAGCACCCAACTGTTCGAGGTACTGAACGATGTTGAACACAAAGCTGTCGTAGTTGTCGACAACCAGGATCCGCGCACTCACCTGCACATCATCGCCCACATCGCAGCCGAATGTCTGTGCGTTTCGATGCCGTCAGCTCCCGCCACCGAATAAGTCGAGGGC
Source organism: Candidatus Nanopelagicales bacterium (assembly GCA_039812085.1). GTDB lineage: Bacteria > Actinomycetota > Actinomycetes > S36-B12 > UBA10799 > JBDHZU01. The sequence continues at coordinate 16,004 of JBDHZU010000026.1, forward strand.
AATCATCGAAACCGTTGAATCGTCAAAGCCCAAAACATGAGACAACCACGGAAATACCCACGCGAACAAACCCACCACAATCACCGCGAACAACAACAGTGCGATCACAGCTCGGACCCAGGTCGGTCCCGGTAGTTTGCTCCACAACCAGGCGTACATCAGCTACTCACCTCCGCTGGCGGACCAGCAGACAATGGTCTGACCTCAGTCAGCACACCCCAGTACGCCCATCGTTCATAGGACGCCCACCGGGGATTGCAGGTGGTGAGAGTGATGATTCGATCGTTGGGCAAAGGATCGGTCGGGAACGGCTGCGGGTTGATGACCCACAGATCTGTGGGTTGCACGATCTGATCACGCACCAAGACATAGGTGAAGAATCCCTGTTTGGTCTCGACATATACCTTGTCGCCGTCGCGTAGATCATCGAAGTGAGCGAACGGTTCCCCATGAGTGGCACGGTGCCCGGCCAATGCGAAGTTGCCGACTTGCCCAGGCATCGCACTCTTCGGGTAGTGCCCTACACCGCGGGCAAGTTGCGGCCGCTCAACGCCCTGAACGATCGGAGTGGCCCACACGTGATCGCGGAGTCGCGGAATGTAGAGCAGGCCAAAGGCCTTACCAATGCTTACGGGTTTCTCAGCACCGCTAGCGCTAATTGCGTGCTGGGCTTCCACCCGAGCTTGGCTGGTCTGTTGAGCGGACTGCACATTGGTCCACCACAGTTGATACGCCACGAAAAGCAGGGCCAACACACCAGCAGTGATGAGCAGCTCACCGATGACGAACAACGTCCGCCGGGCACGAGAGTCTTTTGATGGTTGAGCGGGTGCCGCCGAAGACACTGCTTGTTCATCCCGGTCGGTCATTGTCACATGGGTAGAGTACGCAGCGACCTACCAGAGGATCGCCAAGAGGCGGAACGGACATTTCGATGGCACTGCGACGTTCGAAGACAAAGACCGAGACAACTGACGCGCCCACGAGCAGCGTCAATCGGCGCAAGCCTGTGCAGATCGGATCCCCTCGCTGGTTAGCACCGACGATGGTGGCGTGCTTCGTGGTCGGACTGTTATGGATCGTGGCGTACTACATCGCTCCAGAAGCACCTCTCTTGAAGGACCTCAGCTACTGGAATGTGGCCATTGGCTTTGGCTTGATCGCGGTGGGATTCATTCTTTCGACTCGCTGGAAGTAATCAACTCAGCCGGAATCGTTTGTCACCACTCCCACAGAAGCCCTGTGGATAACCTGTGTGAACTTTTGAGACGGTCGCGGAACACCCACTATCGCTTTCGGGTTGGTCACTATGACGTCGTTCACTTACGCGACGCCAATCCCTCATGTATCCGATGCATTCTCGTCATGAATGTGGTGCGTTATTCACACAATGTGAGCGAATTACAACCGTGTGAGTTCTCCCCAAGCGGGGATAACCCTGTGGAAAAGAATGAACTAATCCCCAGCCATTACTGACGGTAGTTCTCCTGTCACGACGGACTGCGCGGTAACTGCTCCGGGACGTGATTGTTCGATCTCGTTCTCAATAGAGTTCGACCGCACCACATACCCGCCATATAAGACCAGTGCGACCAGACAAAGAGCCGCCCACTGCCCGGCGACGATTCCCACCCGCGTGTAGATCAGTGCAACGAGAGCACCAACGACCAGTCCACCGATGTGTGCTCGCCAATCGACAGAGCCGCCCGGCAAGAAACCGATCACCAAGTTCAGTCCGATCAGGACGAGAATCTGCGTGACATCAATTCGCAGACTCTTGCCCGCCACAAGCAGGGCACCCATGAGACCGAAGATTGCGCCACTTGCTCCCAGTGACGCGATGCTGACCGGCGAGAACATGAAGCTAGCGACCGACCCGCCAAGTCCTGCGAGCACATACAAGATCACGAATCGGACATGACCGAATGCCTTCTCAAGGGTTGGTCCCAGCATGAACAAGACGAGCATGTTGAACCCGATGTGCATGACATTCCAGTGCAGGAACATCGATGAGAACAGTCGGTACCAGTCACCACTGGCCACGTAGAGCGGTCGCATTGCCCACTGGGAAGCAACCTGATTAACGCCGACACCCAGCATCACCAAGAACAACAAGACGTTGATGCCGATCAATGCCCAGGTGACGACTGGGGTACGCGCAGAGAATGCGACCGGGCCGCCACTAGGCAGAGTGCTCGGGCGAATCACCGTGGTGGTGGTCGACGACTCGGCCACACAAGCCGGGCATTGAAAACCCACCGGAGCAGAGGTCATGCACTCCGGGCAGATAGGTCGGCCGCACCGGATGCAGGTGATACGAGTGGGTCGATCCGGGTGCCACACGCAGGTGGGAGCACCCGGAATCGGTCCTGCTTGTTGCTCAGACAATCTCGATCGACTCGATGACCTGATCGGTAACGGGACGATCCATCGGTCCGGTGGGGGTCGCCGCGATGGCATCCACTACATCACGGGATTCCTGATCAGCGACCTCACCAAAAATCGTGTGCTTGTGAGTCAGCCACGAGGTCGGCTCGACAGTAATGAAGAACTGTGAACCGTTGGTGTTGGGGCCAGAGTTCGCCATCGCCAACAGGTACGGGCGATCAAACTGCAGCTCAGAATGAAACTCGTCAGCGAAGCGGTAGCCGGGGCCACCCGTTCCCTGCCCGAGCGGATCTCCACCTTGGATCATGAATCCAGGAATCACCCGATGAAAGATCGTGGAGTTGTACAGCGGGCCGTCGCCCTTCTCACCTGTACGAGGATTCGTCCACTCCTGGCTTCCATCAGCCAAGCCGACGAAGTTACGCACGGTTCGCGGTGCATGGTTGCCGAACAAGTTGATGCGAATATCGCCAGCACTCGTGTGCAGAACGACTGTCTCAGTGGTCATTGGCGAATGGTGTCACAAAAAGTCTGCTGCTCCCGAAGGTGGGGGAAGGGAAACAGTGGAGCCCACAAAGATTGTGGAGCCTAGGAGAGCCGTCACTGACGCTCCTCCCGATTCTGCTCAACCGCTAAATACATCGATTGCCCCTACGAAAAACATGTAGGGGCAATCGACGTATGTGGAGCCTAGGAGA
>JBDHZU010000027.1:0-17967 GCA_039812085.1 Candidatus Nanopelagicales bacterium
CGAATGCTGTAGCCGCTAGGGAACGTCCACTGCCAGGTGGTCCAGTGAACAACCACGCGTGGGTCATAGCAGGTCCGGTCGGACGCTGATGGGCATCAGCGACGGCGACGCGCAGTTGCGCAACCGCATCGGCTTGCCCCACGAGAGGTGACCAGACATCCACGCCGCCATTCTCACCCGATTCCGGTGACGGGCGGGGCAGGCTGGGGAAAGTCAGATGAGGTTTTGCACTCGTTTCCAGATTTGGTCGGTCAATTCCTCGATGGAACGACCCGCATCCAGCACCAGATACCGGTCGGGATCGCGCTTTGCGCAGTCGGTGTAGGTCTGGCGAACCCGTTCGTGGAAAGCGGAATCTTCGGCTTCCATTCGATCCGGGCCAGTCCGGGCGGTTGCTCGATCAATGCCGAGCGTCGGTGCAACGTCCAGCACGATCGTCAGGTCAGGCAACAGCGAACCGGTCGCCCAATCACTGAGTTGCGCAATGCGATCGACTCCCAAACCGCGAGCGACCCCCTGGTACGCGATGGAGGAGTCGATATAGCGATCGCAGACCACAACAGTGCCGTTATCCAGCGCCGGTCGAATGACCTGGGCGACGTGTTGGGCACGGGCAGCCGCGAACAGCAATGCTTCAGCTCTCGCATCCACCGGGGCATGCCGAGGATCGAGCACGAGCTTTCTGATCTCTTCCGCCAACGCAGTACCGCCCGGTTCACGAGTGGCCAAAACGTCCCGAAATTCGGCTTGCAACCGTTCGACGAGTAGCCGTGACTGGGTCGACTTCCCGGCTCCTTCACCACCCTCGAAGACGATGAAGGCTGTCACTGCTGTGCAGCCACTTTCTTCGTGGTCTTCTTCGCAGCGGTTTTCTTCGTAGTGGACTTCTTGGCAGCTTTCTTGGTGGCCTTTTTTGCTGCCTTCTTGCGAGTCGCCTTCTTGGAAGGTCCAGCAGCACGGCGTTCGGCCAACAGTTCCACTGCGCGTTCCAACGTCAACGAGATGGGATCGTCACCGCGACGAAGCGACGCATTGGTGGTCCCGTCCGTGACATACGGCCCGAAGCGACCGTCCTTCAATTCGATCGGCTGTTGGGTATTGGGATCTTCGCCCATTGGCTTACCCGGTTGGGCCTGCCCGCGACCACGACGCTTCGGTTGCGCCAGCAGCGCCAACGCGCCCTCGACATCAATCGTGAAGATGCTGGGCTCGTCGGGAAGCGACCGAGTCTCCTTACCCCAAGTGATGTAGGGGCCATAGCGACCATTACGCGCGTGGATCGGTTCAGAATCCTCTGGATGCTTACCCACTTCGCGGGGAAGGGTCAGCAGCTTCAACGCGTCCTCAAGAGTGACTGTTTCCAGACTCATGTCCTTGAACAGACTGGCCGTGCGTGGCTTGACCTTGGCCACCCGCTTCTTCGGTTTCGCATCGCCTTCAGCAGGTGCGTCTTCGGGAAGAAGCTCGGTGACGTAGGGGCCAAAGCGGCCGTTCTTGGCGATGATCTCGTGGTTGGTGTCCGGGTCAATACCAAGCGGGATGTCACCACTCGGCATCGCGAGTAGTTCCTCCGCCTTCTCGACGGTCAGCTCGTCTGGTGCCAACTCCAGCGGAACATTCGCCCGCTCACCGTCCTTGTCGACATACGGTCCGTAGCGACCAACGCGAGCGAAGATGTCCGACTCGCCAAGCCGGAAGCTGGAGACTTCCTTGGCGTCAATGTCACCCAGGGAGTTGACCAGTTCATTCAAGCCTTTGAAGGGTTCACCATCGGTGCTCTTGCCGCCGAAGTAGAACCGTTGCAGCACATCTACTCGACCTAGATCACCGTTAGCTACCGTGTCCAACGTTTCTTCCATCGTGGCGGTGAAGTCGTAGTCGATCAGATCAGGGAAGTGTTCTTCCAGCAATCGAACGACAGCGAATCCCAGCCAACTCGGGACCATTGCGGAGCCGCGCTTGGTCACGTACTCCCGTCGCTGCAAGACATCGATGATGGATGGGTACGTCGACGGACGACCAATCCCGCGTTCTTCCAACTCTTTGGTCAACCGAGCTTCGGTGTAACGGGCGGGTGGCTTGGTCGCGTGATCGACCGCATCCAACCGGAGCAATTGCACCGTCTCGCCTTCCGCCAATGCCGGGAGGCGGGTGTCTTTGCCACCATCGGAATCGGAACGGTTGTCGTCTTCGTTGTCCCCAGTGTCATAGGCAGCCAAGAAACCCGGGAAGGTCACGACAGTTCCGCTGGCGCTGAACTCAGCTGTTCGGCCATCAGAGGTATCGGCAGACATTTTGATGGTGGTCGTCGCCACCTTGGCATCCGCCATTTGAGAAGCGATCGTGCGCTTCCAAATCAGGTCGTATAACGCGAAGTCGTCCCCGGTCAGTTCACCAGCAACCTGCGCGGGAGTCCGGAACACATCACCGGCAGGGCGGATCGCTTCGTGTGCTTCCTGCGCGTTCTTGACCTTGCGGTCGTAACGCCGGGGTGCTGCCGATACATGGTCTGCGCCATAGAGCTCTTTGGCCTGTTCCCGAGCCGCCGACAACGCGGAAGCGGACAACGTGGTGGAGTCGGTTCGCATATAGGTGATGTAGCCGCGCTCATACAAACCCTGGGCGACGCTGGTGGCTCGCTTAGATGTCCAGCGCAGTTTGTTTCCGGCCTCTTGCAGAAGCGTCGAGGTCATAAACGGTGCGTACGGACGGCGAGTTCCTGGCTTGCGTTCAACTGAGGTGACCTGTGCGTTTGCATCAGCCAGTGCGGTGACCAATGAGTTGGCTGTGGCCTCATCCAGGACGAGCGCGTCTTTGCGAGTGAGTTGACCGTTGTCATCGAAGTCGTTCGAGCGAGCCAAGCGGACACCATCGACTCCAGCTAATTTGGCAGGAAAGTTCCCTGGGCCCATGAGCGCTTCGATATCCCACCAGTTGGCGGAACGGAAGGCGATTCGTTCCCGTTCGCGATCCACGATCAATCGCAGGGCGACTGACTGAACTCGACCGGCAGACAGGTTGGAAGAAATCTTCTTCCACAGCACTGGGGAGATTTCGAATCCGTAGAGCCGGTCCAGCAAACGACGAGTTTCCTGCGCGTCCACCAGACTGGTGTTCAGTTCACGGGTGTCCTCAGCAGCATTGCGAATCGCGTCTTTGGTGATCTCGTGGAAGACCATTCGTCGGACGGGAACTTTGGGCTTGAGGACTTCCAGGAGATGCCAAGCGATGGCTTCTCCCTCACGGTCCTCATCAGTAGCGAGGAGAAGTTCGTCGGCATTAGCCAGCTTCTTCTTCAGCTCGGTGACTTTGGCCTTCTTATCGGCGGAGGTCACATAGATCGGGGTGAAGTCGTTATCGACATCGATCCCTAACCGTGCCCAAGATTCCCCTTTGTACTTGGCGGGAATCTCACCAGCACCTTTTGGCAGATCACGGATGTGCCCCACGCTGGAATCGACTTCATAGCCGGGACCGAGATAGCCCTGAATTGTCTTGGCCTTGGCTGGCGACTCAACGATGACAAGCCGTCGGGCAGCAGAACTCGCAGACACCGGCGGCCCTCCTTCACTCTGGTTTGTTCGACCGGTTCGTACGGCCGAGGTTCGCAGGAAACATACCCGTGACGCAGTTCCGGCGATTCGGGCAGCCTAGTTGCTGCGAACTGAATCGGCACGGCCCCGGGGTCTCATTGACTCCGGGGCCGTGGCCGATTCTTGCGGTGGAAACTAACTAGACGGTCGACTTCTCTTCGTCGGCTGCCTGATCAGCTTCGGTCGCTGCCTGGTCAACTTCGGCGGCGGCGTCGGACGGACCGGATGCATCGCCTCCGCTCGCTGGTTCGGCATCAACATCGCCCACTGCAATGGGGCGACGCTTGCTGATGACGATGGCTGCGACCACGATCAGTAGAGCGACAGCCGCGATAACCCAACGCATCACTGATCCGTTAAGCCACATGCTGACGACTGCGGGAGCAATCAGCAGCGCGACCAGGTTCATCACCTTGATCAGTGGGTTGATGGACGGGCCAGCGGTGTCCTTGAACGGGTCACCCACGGTGTCACCAATGATGGTGGCTTCGTGCGCTTCGCTTCCCTTGCCACCGAAGTTGCCGTCTTCGACGTACTTCTTGGCGTTGTCCCAGGCTCCACCGGAGTTGGCCAAGAACACAGCCATCAGCAGACCGGTCGCGATGGTTCCCACCAGGTAGGAGCCCAGCGCACCAATGCCCAGACCGAAACCAACCACGATGGGAGTGAGCACTGCCAGCAGGCCAGGAGTGATCAGCTCACGCAGCGAGTCGCGGGTGACGATGTCAACCACACGGCCGTACTCCGGCTTCTCCGTGCCTTCCATGATTCCGGGGTGATCGCGGAACTGGCGACGCACCTCGAAGATCACTGCACCGGCTGCACGCGACACCGCGTTGATAGCCAGACCGGAGAACAGGAACACCACAGCGGCACCAATGATCAGACCGACCAAGTTGCGCGGGTTCGCGACATCCAGGATGCCGGCGTACTGACCCACGTTGTTGAAGTCGCTGATGATCTTCTGAACGGCGGTCGTGGACTCTGCCGCTGCCGCCACCACGGTGTCGCGGAATGCACCGAACAGTGCAATACCGGCCAACACAGCAGTCGCGATTGCGATGCCCTTAGTGATCGCCTTGGTCGTGTTACCGACCGCGTCCAGGTTGGTGAGGACTTGTGCACCCTCTTCGTCCACATCGCCAGACATTTCGGCGATGCCCTGAGCGTTGTCAGAGATCGGACCGAACGTGTCCATGGCGACGATGACGCCGACCGTGGTGAGCAGACCGGTACCAGCCAACGCGATGGCGAACAGGCTGATGATCAGGCTGCCACCGCCGAGCAGGAACGCGCCGTAAACGGCAGCGGCCACGAGCAGTGCGGAGTAAACAGCGGATTCCAGACCCACCGAAATACCGGCCAGAATGACGGTGGCGGGGCCGGTGAGGCTGGACCGCGCGACATCGTCGACTGGCTTGCGGTTGGTCTCAGTGAAGTAACCGGTCAACACCTGCATGCAGGCAGCCAGCACGATACCGATGATCACCGACAGGATGACCAGGATGCGTGGGTTCACCGACTGCAGCTGAACCAGGGTCAGACCCAGGTTCTCCAGGCGAATGCCCTTGAGGTTGACGATCTTGTCTGGCAGCAAGAGGAATGCTGCTGCAACGACCAAGACAGCCGAAATGATGGCCGAGATGAAGAAGCCTCGGTTGATGGCTGTCATTCCCGAACGGTCACCTTGACGCGGCGCGACGGTGAAGATACCGATCATCGCAGTGATGACACCGATGGCCGGGATCACCAGCGGAAGCACGAGGCCCATCTCGCCGAATGCAGCCTTACCCAGGATGAGCGCGGCCACCAAGGTCACGGCGTAGGACTCGAACAGGTCCGCAGCCATACCGGCGCAGTCACCGACGTTGTCACCGACGTTGTCGGCGATGGTGGCGGCGTTACGCGGGTCATCCTCGGGGATACCCTGCTCGACCTTGCCGACCAGGTCAGCACCCACGTCGGCAGCCTTGGTGAAGATACCGCCGCCGACTCGCATGAACATGGCGAGCAGCGCGGCGCCGAAGCCGAAGCCTTCCAGCACCTTTGGTGCCTCGCCCTTGTAGATGAGCACCACGAGCGCGGCACCGAACAGGCCGAGACCCACGGTGAACATGCCCGCCACGCCACCGGAACGGAAGGCAATCTTCATGGCCTTCAGTTCGCCTTCTTCTTGGGCGGCAGCAGCAACGCGGACGTTGGCGCGGACAGCCAGCCACATACCGATGTAGCCAGTCACGGCAGAGAAGAGCGCGCCCACCACGAAGAAGATCGAACGACCGACCTTTTCTGAGGTCGTATCAGCGGGCAGGAAGAACAGAACAATGAAGACGATGATGGCGAAGATGCCCAAGGTCTTGAACTGGCGGTTCAGATAGGCAGCGGCGCCTTCCTGAACTGCTTCGCCAATGGTCTTCATGTTCTCGGTGCCTTCGCTGTTAGCGAGGACACCACGAACGAGTACGAGTGCGACGACTAGGGCCAACAGCGCAATCAACGCGACAACAGCCACGTAGGTGAAGTTGGTTCCAGTGAGCGCAACGGGTACATCAGCAGCTGTAAGGCTGACTGCGGACATGCCGTCTCCTTGTCAATTTGGATCCGATGAAGATCGGGTGAACACATCGTGTTGTGCGGGGATCCACGGTCTGAATCGGGACCGACCCGTGATTCCCCTACTAGGTCGGAACGGCGAAGATCACATCGCGAAGTACGACGCGGGCTCAGCCGCGCCGGAGTCTACGTGCCCTACGTCACGCTTTTGGGCAGCGCCCCACCTGATTTTCCTTGAACGACAGAGGGTTGCTAGGAAACGACGGAGCGTGGCCACGACATCGTGAGCACGGTAAGACCGTCTTCTTCGCTCACGGTGACCTCGTCAGTCAATGCCTTGATGAGCGCCACAGCTAAGGCTGCATCCACTGATTCTGAGTCGCCATCGGCGGCAAGAACGTCGTTGTCTTCGGAGTGACTGTCGCTGTTCAAGGCACTGGCTGAATCGTCCACCTTGGCTGCCACTCGAACCGTGAAGTTGGCATCGGTCGTGGTCATGTGGACGTCGATGGGATCGTCATTGCCGCTGCCTCGGTGGGCAAGCACAGCCTGTGCGCATGCCTCGCCGACTGCCTGGCGGAGTTCGTCGATGGAATCGGATCCCACCCCAGCCACTCGGGCAGCAGTTCCCGCGACCAGCCGAGCAGTGCGAACCTGCGCAGCGTTCGGGGGGATCGACAGCGTGACGTCAGACATTGTTTAGCTCAAAGCCTCATCGACTGTGGCGGACAACGGCATGGCCGAGTCCAACCCTGTGATGCGGAAGACCTTGGCGATTCGTTCGGAACTGGCGACAACCGCCAGGCTGCCATCGTGTTCCCTAACATGCTTGAGCGTCTTAACCAGAACACCGAGTCCGGTGGAATCGAGGAACTCCACCTTGCTCAGGTCAACCACAAGGTCGGTCGCGCCCGCATCGGTGAGTTCAGTCAGCTTGGCGTCCAACGCATCGGCAGTAGAGACGTCGACTTCCCCGGAAACCTCAACAACAGTTCGATCGTCCTGCTGTCGGGAATCGATGGAGATTTGCACGTTTGCCTCCCATGCGTATCGGTGACGACAACCTTCCCACATTGACCCGGTCATTGCGCTGCGGCGACGGCAGGCGAGGACCTATCTGAGTCACTAGCAGGTAGCCCGGCACGAGCAATCGAGGTCACAGTTGGAGCGTGCCCTCCGGCGACTGCTTGGACCCATCCACCGACCTGAACACTGACTTCCACCTCGATGTCCGCGCCAATAGTGCGGCACGCCTGCAATTGCGCTCGATTGCGCTGCGCGATCTGCCCGGCAATATCGCATTGATCAAACTGCAGTGCCCCATCAATTGCGGCTAACGCACTGAGGTCTGCGGCTGATGCCGCAACAGCTCGTGCGGTGGCGAACTGTCCCGCTGCCAAACCAACCAATGCCACACCTAGTGCAATCAACATTCCGACGATGGCGAGCACACTGCCCGAACCTGCGTCATTGCTGCGATGGGTATATGTGGCCCTTCTCCGCTGATTCCCTTCATTCATCGAGGCTCCCTCCAAGCAGTAGAACGACCAGTGACGGTTACTCCAGGAATCGACAGTCCGGCAAATGTCAGCGTGCGGGTCACCGTGACCTCAACGAACCCGTCCGAACCGGAGACAGTCACATGCGCTGCTGGATCGACCCGATGTGCCACCTGCATGACTTGCTCTGACGAGTCGCCTCGGGCGGAACTTCGAGCAGCAACTCGGGCGACCTCTTGCACCCGCACGCTCTCAACTCCGGCCAGGATGACCGCGACCAACAACATGACGACGGCAACAAGGCTGAGCACAGCGACGGCAAGCTCGGCAGTCACCATTCCGCTGTCGGATCGGGTTCGATCAATTCGGGGTTTCCGATGACCGGGGCCGCGGCATAAACCGCGACCCCGACCAACGGAACTCAGAAGATCCAAGAGAACGCCTTGGAAATGAGTGACAGCAACAGATTTTGCACATCAGGACTGGTCAGCACCTTGATGAGCAACCCAGCCAATCCAGTCGCCGCCACCGTGCCAACCGCGTACTCCGCCGTCGACATTCCCTTGTCTTGCCGTGCAATTCGCGCAAGTGCTTTGGACATGATGTGTTCCTTCCCCCGACGAGCCGACCGGTTGTCGGCCTCGTGGAAAGACTGTGGCGCTGACTGCCTCACTGAGTCAGGCCAGCGAACAGCCATCTGTTGAGAATGAGAAGCCGCGCGATTGCTGTGGATGACTTAGCCGCCTAATAGCTGCGTGACAAGGCTTGCGATCACAGGCACCACACCAAGGAGAATGAAGGCAGGTAAGAAACAGGCACCCAACGGCCCGACTGTGCGTACACCCGCGGATTTGGCGCGTTCTTGTAGTCCAGCGCGCAGGGTGGAGCGCTGTTCGTTGGCGACCTCTAACAACAAGTCGGCTAATGGTGCTCCGCTAACCGTCGATCGCGTGAACGCTCTGGCAATCGGAGCCAGTGGCTGCACCGCAGCGAGTCTCGACCATTCCGTCAGTGGATCTGCTCCCAGTCTGATCCGAGCCGCTGACTCGGCCAGTAGTTGTTGGGTGGGTCCGCCCACTGCATCAGCAACTGCAGCCATCGCAGTGTGAGTTGAGGCCCCAACGACGAGACAACACGACAACAAATCCGCCACCAGCGGAGCATCACGTTCGATTTGCTGCCGCCGAGTCCGGATGGAAGCAGGTTCCATCACACCGATGCCGAGATGAACGGCACCGGCCACCACCGCTCCCAGAACCATCCCGACCAAACCCGTCACGATGGCCCAACAGGACAGTCCGGCGATGAGTGCAGCAAGCAAACGGATCTGAGGAAGCCGGGTCTGCGGTGCCATCAACTCTGCAGGTTGTGCAGTCGACTCATCAGTCGGTTGGCCAAGTACCCGAATCGGTGGACTGAACCACACTGCCGATGCTGTTCCCATCAGCACGGCGACAAGCACTGTGGTCATAACCCGGCTGCCTGCCGTGCGACACCTCGAACGATCCGAGAACTCCACCACAAACCAACAGCTTCGAAGGCAAGGCCCAGGGTCAGAACGGTTAGACCAATTGGTCCACTGGTCAACCACTCGATAGGGGAAGCACCAAGCGCATTGCCCAACACGATGCCGATGACAGGTAGTCCAGCCAGGATGCGAGCGGTCGCGCGAGCGCCAGCAAGTTCGGCGGACAAGCTCAAGGTGACCGTTCGTGCCTCCGCACTCGATCTCGCGAGTCGGGCAACCGCGTCGGCCAAGCTGGCCCCCGACTGCTCTCCCACCTGCCAAATAGCAGCGAGACTCGTGAGAACGGGCAGCCCGTTAATGCGCGCGTCCATCCGCAAAGCTGCCGGAACATCGGCAGCCAATCTGGCAGCCGACGCTGCCACCGGGCACATACAAATAGCTGTCGATGAATCGAACTGTTCGGCCGCCCGGATCAATGCCGTTCGTGCGGGTAGTCCCGCCCGTAGTTCAGCCGCGAGCGCGTTCAACAGTTCAACGACATGTTGTCCTTGCCGTTTACGCATGCGCCTGCGGATCCACCATTTCGATACCGAATGCAGGGGATTGAACATCGGAGTTGGCGACACGGAATGGCTTACCTGGATTCGTCGGCCAGCAGGCGTTGTCAGTAGCCAGGTAGCAACGGCTAGTAACGCAGCGGCAGTGATCAGCATCCGGATTCCATCGCAGGTGATCGACTGTTGGATTCCAGCCGCGCGAGCAATTGATCGCTCCCCGGTAAGAGCTGGACTCCTGCTATGTCAAAACTGACTGCGGGAACTGCGCGAACCAACCCGTTCTCACCACGTTCGATGACATGGATGCCAGAAATTCGCCGGACACCGTCACGATCTCGATCAATGTGTACGACAGCGTCCAGACCGGCGGCAACTTGCGAGTGCAATGCTTCTCGGTTCATGCCGGCCGCTAACGCCAGCGCCTCCAGTCGGGCAGGTACATCAGCAGCCGAGTTGGCATGCACGGTTCCACAGCCACCTTCATGTCCAGTGTTCAATGCCGCGAGTAGGTCAACCACCTCAGCTCCGCGCACCTCACCCACCACCAGCCGGTCTGGTCTCATCCGGAGGGCTTGACGAACCAAGTCACGCAAACTGATGTGGCCGCGCCCTTCAACATTGGCTGGACGCGCTTCTAACCGGACAACATGGGGATGCGCAGGATCAAGTTCTCCGGAGTCCTCCACGATCAGGATTCGATCGGCCGGATTGACGATGGAAAGCAACGCACTGAGCAAGGTGGTCTTACCGGTTCCGGTACCGCCAGAAATCAGCACGGCGCAGCGGTGGTCGATCAACGCTCGTAACCAAGCCGCTCCGGCCTGAGGCAAAGTTCCTCGCTCGACCAACTCCGTAAGCGTGAACACTCGTCGCCGTGGAATTCGCAGACTGATACAGGTTCCATGCGGAGAAACCGGCGGCAAGATGGCGTGCAGTCTCACCCCGGAAGCTAGCCGTGCATCTACGAACGGAGTGGCATCGTCCAGCCTTCTGCCTGCACTGACCGCCAACCGTTGCGCGAGTCGCCGAACTGCCTCCTCTGAGGAGAACCTCACGGCAGATTGTTGGAGTCCATCACCGGCATCCATCCACACTGACTCCGGCCCGTTCACCAACACATCCGTGACACCCGGCTGATTCAGCAATACGTCCAACGGACCGGCACCAGTCAGTTCAGATCGCAGATCACTGACAAGTCGGGCGAGGTCATCCTCGGACACGATGACGCCGAGTGAACGCACCGCGTCTGCCACTGTCGAATCAGTGGCCGCGGTCTGTTCAACGGTGAGCCGTTGACGAACCTGATCAATCAGATCGGTATTCATGCTGACCCTTGCAACTGTTCCAGCAACGGTTGCTCGAGACGGTCGAGAACAGCCTGAGCAGTCTTTGCCAACGGCCCACGCGATGTACCCGGTGGCAACGCCGCCGCCAGATCTGCCGCAACTTTGGGGTCATCTCGCATGGTGACCAACACCGGCACATTCAGGTGCCCAGCGATCTCAGCTACACGAACGTGCCTGCGTCTGGTCTGACGAACGACTAGCTCGATGCTTCTCCCCCGCCATGACTCCTGACTGAGTAGCCGATGTGCCGCAGCCACACTGCGGTAGTCGTCACTTACTAACAGGACAACCAACTCGCAATGATCGAGTGCCGCCTCAGCAACGGGGCTTGACCGCGGAACATCCACCACGACTCGATGGTGGACTGATCGCAATGCCGTCACGGTCGCAGCAATAGCGGGAGCCGGTAGGGCACCCGAACCCGTGCCGAGCCAACTCAAAACTCGAACGCCGTTCACCTCTGGGAGGGCATCGCTCAGGGTGTGTCCAGCGACTCGTCCCGACAGATCGCAGACATCAGCCCAACTCACCCCCTGGGCGTGGTCATCACCAAGCAGGACATCGAGCCCAGCAGCTACCGGATCGAGGTCAACCACTGCACTCGCCTGCGAGTGAACACTCGCGCGAGCAGCGATTGCTGCTGCGAGACAACTTGCCCCCACACCGCCAGCAGCCCCCACGACAGCTACTGCGATTCCCTCATTGGTGGACTCACTGACAGAACCGAGCATGGCGTCGGCCAACAATCGTTCGCCGATGGGCAGTTCCACCACACTGCTGGCCCCAATTCGGACTGCAGCACGCCACATTGCATCTGTGCGTTGACCACGACCGACCACAACAACACCGTCACGCCGCGGCAGTACCCAATCGTCGAGTTGTTCGGCAAGCTCATGGCCGACGATGACCAACGCCGCACGCGCCCACTGAGCCCGCATCGACATCAGGGTTGTCGCTGCGGTTGCCTGCACATCGCAACCAGCGGCGATCCGGTCGAGTTCTTCCAGCAGAGTGGGGTCTTCACTAGCGATCAGCACCTTGCCAGTCAGCGACTTACCTTCGTCATCCATGCGTCGATCGTCTGGGTGGTGGTCTGGTTGGTGCCGACCACGCCTAACTCACTTGTGGAGAACGAGCTCGACCATTACCGCTGTGGAAATAGTCCGAAAACGAACAGCCACCCACCGAAATCAGTGAGTGGCTGTTCAAAGTACGAGTCGGCTATGTCAATGGTTTAACGGCCCAACCAATCGCACCAGACTCTGGTGATCCGAGCATGAGCGTGTTGACAACTTTCCCGCGCGGGAGACTGCCTGACCGCGGATTGACGACCTTCTTCGCAGCCGCGGTCATCTTCGCCCAAGAAGGCAAGGTCTTCACTGAGCCAACAGTGATCATTGTGATTCGCGCACCGCGTTGCGCAACGACGGCGCGAATCCGGACACCGTCAATCTTCACGGAAACCTTGGCAAGACGATTGGGTCCGGACTTCGAAGTCTTAACGGTGCCCATGTGCTGCGCCTTGAAACTCTTCACACCAGATGTGAATGCCTTCTTACCTGCCGAACTTGAGGACATTCGAGACGCAACGGTGAGCATGTCCATCGTGTAGTTCTTCTTCACCCAAGCCGACTTACTGCACTTGGTGAAGCCAAGCGACCGACACGAGCCCGGTGAGACCTTCTTCCACTTGCCGGTCAGCTTCAGAGTCGCTGGTTTGGGCATCGGTGTTTTCCGCGCTGCTTGAGCTGGAGCTATTGCTCCGGCCAGCAGCATGGCACTAGTCGCAAAGACCGCAAGCACGCTGACCATCAACTTTCGTACGGACACTGTCGCCTCCCGACTGATCTCCCAGTGAGATCACGGGTGTCAGCGTATTGATCAACCCAGGCGCAAAGCGCAGTGAAAACACCGCGCCTGTTCAACATCGCGATGAAGGCGATAACGTACGGAACGCACTCGGGGAGTCCAGGCCGACTGGACTGAGAAGGATTCCGGTGATCACACGATCACGGCGCATCCGACCCGCCACACCTGATCTGGGTCATACCAGCGGAGGGAACGTGTCTGACATGTCCATGCGCATGCGCACCTTGTTTATTACTTCTGCCGCTATCGGCACACTCGCTCTGGCCGGATGCGGAGCAAGCTCATCGTCATCACCAACACCTACCGGTTCGCCGTCGGGAACGGTCACGCTAGTGACACACGATTCCTACGCCATCTCCGACAGCGTGCTGGCCGACTTCACCAAGCAGACAGGCGTCACCGTCAAAATCAATAAAACCGGCGATGCCGCGGCGATGGTCAACCGAGCGATTCTGACCAAGGGAAGTCCTGAAGGGGACGCTTTGTTCGGCATCGACAACAACTTGTTGTCCCGCGGGCTGGATAGCGGGCTGTTTCAGTCCTACCAACCGTCTGCTGCTAGCCAAATTCCCCAGACCTACCAGCTAGACCCCAGCCACACCGTGACTCCGATCGACCATGCAGATGTCTGCGTGAACTACGACAAGACCTACTTCACCAGCCACAACCTGACAGTTCCTCAGACATTGGATGACCTGACCAAACCGGAATACAAGAACTTGCTGGTCGTCCAGAATCCTTCGACCTCGACACCAGGTCTGGCGTTCATGTTGGCGACTGTCGCGAAGTACGGCCAAGACGGATTCGCCAACTACTGGCAATCTTTGAAAAACAACGGCGTCAAAGTGGAGAACAGTTGGTCGGTTGCCTACGACAAACAATTCTCTGGCGGTTCGGGTAAGGGTCCGTATCCACTCGTCGTCTCGTACGACACCTCTCCGCCCGCGTCTGTCGTGTACGCGCAGAACCCGCCTAAAGATGGAATTGCAACAACTGGCGTACTGACTGATACCTGCTACGGACAAGTCGAATTCGCGGGTGTGCTGGCGAATGCGAAAAATCCTCGCGCAGCGCAGGCGTTTATCGACTTCATGTTGACCAAGCAGTACCAAGCGGATCTGCCTCTGCAACAGTTCGTCTTCCCGGTCATGCCAGATACGCCGTTGCCTGAGGTCTTCACCAAGAACGTGACTTCACCGGAGCATCCGTTCGTGCTGCCGGCGACTGAGGTAAATACCAACCGGGACGCATGGGTGCAGACATGGACCAACACCGTCCAGCACTAGTTCGCAGTGCAACGTTCGCGATTCCGATTGCGTTCTTTGCCCTGTTCTTCCTGTATCCACTCGTCACCATTCTGCTCACCGCACTCGGTAGTACGGCCAACCTCAAGCAAGCGTGGGCAGGACTAACGGCCCCGGTGATGGGTGACGTGCTGTGGTTCAGCGTGTGGCAGGCCGTCGCATCTACAGCGCTCGTCATGTTGGTAGCCGTACCGGGAGCCTGGGTGTTGGCCCGATTCCGATTCCCTGGTCGATCGTTGATCGAGGCTCTGTCTGTGGTGGCGTTCGTCATGCCCACCGTGGTGGTCGCAGCAGCGGTGACAGCATTGCTTGGCCCAACTGGTCCTTTGCGATGGCTGGTGGGATCACACGCCGACCACGGAATCGGCGCGATCCTGCTCGCTCATGTGTATTTCGAGACCGCCATCGTGCTGCGCATGGTGAGTACCTACTGGGCACAACTGGATACTCGACTGGAACAAGCTGCCGCCACCTTGGGTGCCTCACCATGGCGGATCTTTCGATCGGTGACGTTGCCGCGACTGCGACCAGTTCTCCTTGCCAGCGCGTCAATCGTCTTTCTGTTCACCTTCACGTCGTTCGGAATCATCCTGCTGCTGGGCGGCCCCGGCCAGGTCAATCTCGAAGTAGAGATTCAGCAACAGGTGTTGTTCTTGTTCAACCTGCCAACAGGCGCAGCACTATCGATCGTGCAGATCATCGTGGTGGTGCTGCTGTTGTTGGTATCCAGCAGATTGTCGGGACGACTCACCCCAGAACGATCCCAAGTCGCGACACCTCGCCGACCTCACACCACCCGCCAACACATTGCTGTCGGTGGATTCATCGTTGGCGGGCTTGCCTTGTTGCTCCTTCCTCCACTCATGGTGGTGTTGCAGGCGTTCAACACCGGAGATGGGTGGGGTTGGACGAACTTCCAGTCACTGTCCACCAGTCATCAAGGGTCGGTGCTGTTTGTTCCTCCTGGTCAAGCCATCGGCAACTCATTGATCTATGCCTGTACCGCGACAGTGATCGCCATCGTTATCGGAGGACTAGTCGCCGTCGGGATTACTCGTACCTCGATTCGGCCAGCCGTTGAAGGTGTGTGGCTACTGCCGTTAGGGGTCTCAGCGGTGACGTTGGGATTCGGCATCCTGATCGCCTTCGACTCCGGGGCCTTAGCCTGGCGCGGATCGTTTTGGATGGTGCCCATCGCACAAGCACTTGTTGCTATCCCCTTTGTCACCCGTGCATTGGTCCCCGCATTACGAGCAGTCAGCCCCTCACTGCGAGCTGCCGCTGCCTGCCTAGGAGCAAGTCCCCTGCAGGTATTTCGGCTCATCGACTTGCCACTGATCTGGCGTGCCCTAGTGATGTCGGCAGCATTCGCCTTCGCTATCTCATTAGGCGAGTTCGGAGCAACTGTGTTCGTCGCCAATAGCGATCGTCCGACCATTCCGGTTGCGATCTACCGACTGCTATCCACACCGGGAACTGCCAATCAGGGTCAGGCCATGGCCCTTGCTGCCATCCTGATGGCGATGACTGCTGCCGTAGTTTTGCTCACCGAACGATTCCGTCTGCCGGAACAACGCCATGTCTGACGTACAACTGCGCGACGTGAGCGTCGCCTACGACGACGTTGTTGCCGTACGCGAGGTGAATCTCATCGTTCCCGCTGGACAGGTAGCAGCCGTACTCGGGCCAAGTGGGTGCGGCAAATCAAGTTTGCTGCGAGCAGTCGCGGGAATCGAGCCAACAACTAGCGGACAGATTCTGATCAACGGTGAAGACCAAGCTCGAGTACCTACTCACCGACGGTCTGTGGGATTGATGTTTCAGGATCACGCACTGTTCCCTCACTTATCAGTAGGAGAGAACGTCGCTTTTGGGTTGCGGATGGCTGGTCAGTCCGACGAACAAATCGCACAACGAACGAGGCAGTTGCTGGAATTGGTGGGACTAGCTGATCGGACGGATGCTCGTCCACACGAGTTGTCCGGTGGTCAAGCACAACGAGTCGCTCTTGCTCGCACTCTTGCTCCATCCCCACGGGTCATTTGTCTGGACGAACCGATGGGTTCACTGGACCGAGTCCTCCGACGAGACCTCATCGAACTGCTGCAAGCAGCATTCGCCACCGAACACTCCACCGTCCTCTATGTCAGTCACGACCGAGACGAAGCGTTCGCCTTGGCCCACACGGTGTCGGTGATGCGTGATGGACGAATTGTGCAAACGGGAACCGGTGATGAACTGATGAACCACCCGGTTGACGAATGGGTCAGCGACTTCCTCAGTTGAACCTGCGCGTGTGACGATGGATGGCATGTGCCGAAGCATTAAGACGCTCAGACCGCCTTACACCGAAGATGCTGGATCAACGGAATATCACGCAGCAGCGCTGCAGTACGTGCGCAAAGTGAGTGGCTTCCGGCAGCCATCAGCGGCAAACACCGAAGCGTTCAATCGAGCAGTTGATGACATCGCCAATGCCACTGCTGAACTCATGGGAAGCCTCAGCATCCAACTGCAGCAGAGGTCAGCTCGTTCAAGCTGAGCCGCGACTACGAATCTTTGAGTACCAGGCGATTCCCAAGGCCACAGTGGACGCGGCCGCTGCTGCGCCAGCAACAGCAACGTTCTGCTGCTTCTTACGTGAGGTACGTAGGGCAACCGGAGTCTTGAAGTCGAGCACTGGCCAGACGCGTTCTGCGGCGAGTGCTCGTAATTCCTTGTCTGGGTTGGTCGGGAATGGATGTCCAACTTCTTCCAGCATCGGAAGGTCAGTAATCGAGTCGCTGTAGGCGTAGCACTCGGACAGGTCGTACCCCTCGTCCTCGGCCAAGTCGCGGATGGCTTCCGCCTTACCTTCTCCGTAGGCGTAGAAGAGCATCTCGCCGGTGTACTTGCCGTCCTTGATTTCGATCTGGGTTCCGATCGCTCGATCTGCTCCGAGCTTTTCGCAAATAGGTTCGATGACCTCGGTTCCCGATGACGAAATAACGATTACGTCGCGCCCAGCAGCGTGATGTTCGTCAAACAGCTTGAGCGCCTCTTCATAAACGATCGGCGAGATGACTGACTCCAACGCTTCAGAGACAACGCCCTTGACTGTCTCCACGTCCCAGCCCTTCACCAAGTCGGACATATACGCGCGCATCTGATCCATCTGAGTCTCATTGGCGCCCGCGACGAGATACATGAACTGTCCATACGCAGAACGCATCACGTCCTTGCGGGTGAGCATTCCGCTCTCGTACAGCGGCTTGGCATAAGCGAGGGTGCTCGATTTTGCGAGCAAGGTTTTGTCGAGATCGAAGAAGGCAGCAGCACGAGTCACCCATCAATCCTAGTGACGCTTTTGGTCGGGTTGCCCCGCGACAAACTCGCTTGCCCCTCAGACACATAACCGGGTGATTATGTGACCAGCCAGAACACTAGCGATGGACGACTTGTCCGATTTGACCCAAATACTTTGCGAAAAACTTGATCAAATCCGGCTTAAAAGAAGCCATCCTCATAATTCCTACCCGCATCATAGACAAATGACTGGAAATACTTTCACGGTCGCAATCGTGGGTGCCGGAGCTTCGGGCGCGCTCACTGCTACTCAACTGCTCAAGCAGTCGAACTCTGACGGTTTGGATATTCGTTTGATTGACCCCGACCAGGCAACTGGCCGAGGACTTTCGTACAGCACAAACGATCCAGAGCATCGACTCAACGTTCCGGCCGCGAAGATGAGCGCCTTCGCCGACGAGCCTGATCATTTCCTTAACTGGTTACACGCTTG
>JBDHZU010000028.1:0-17867 GCA_039812085.1 Candidatus Nanopelagicales bacterium
CCGACCCGGGTTTGTACTCCCGAATCGCCGATGCGGTACACGGAGCCAATGCAGCGACCTTCTACCTGGAGATTCCTCCTGGCCTGTTCGTAGTGGTGGCCCAGCAACTTTCTGCCGCAGGTCTACTCGGTGGCGACGCTCGCATCGTGTTCGAAAAGCCCTTCGGCACCAGCCTGGACACCGCAGAAAAGCTCAACGACACCCTGCACGGATTGATGCGAGAAGAGCAGATCTTCCGCCTCGATCACTACCTCGGCAAGGAACCCGTTCTTGACCTGCTGTATCTGCGATTTGCCAACACGTTGTTTGAGCCGATCTGGAACAACCACTACGTCGACTCGATCATGATCACTATGGCCGAGAACTTCGGCGTGGAGGATCGCGGATCGTTCTATGACGCAGTGGGAACGATTCGCGACGTCGTGCAAAACCACCTGTTGCAGGTCTTGGCATTGACCACGATGGAAGTTCCTGTCTCCGACATGGCCAAGCCACGTTTGGACATCTTCCAAGCCATCCCGAGCATCGACCCAGTACATGCAGTGAAGGGTCAATACGAGGGCTACCGCGACATCAAGGGTGTGGAACCGGACTCCAACACCGAGACCTTCGTTGCTGTGCAGTTGTTCATCAACTCGTGGCGTTGGGCAGGCGTACCGATCTACATCCGCGCCGGAAAGTGTTTGCCGGTGAAGGCCACCGAAGTCGTGATTCGAATGAAGCGACTGCACCCCATCTTCATCAACGGACGCATTCGTGATGCCCGGTGGAATGACGACATCGTGCTGCGCCTGGGCAACAACCCGGGCGTTTCCATGGCTGTTCGGGTGAAGTCACCCGGCGAGGACGATGTAGAACCCGTTGCTCTCGGCGTTGACTTCAAGCAAGCACTCGGAGATGCCCCTGAGCCCTACGAACTGTTGTTGTCGGCGGCAATGTCCGGTGACCGCAACCTGTTCCCCGACGAAGGAACGGTGGAAGAGACCTGGCGCATCGTGCAAACCCTGCTCGACGACGATGCGGTTCCTATGCCATACAAGCCGGGAACCTGGGGCCCCAAGGCCGCTATGGACATGACGGCCCACCACGGTGGTTGGCGCGAACCCCTCGACTAACGATCTGACCTCTGCACTGCCGACAAAACGAAGGATGCTCTCGTGACGTATGACCCGAACGGTTTGGAATCTGCTCCCGCTTGGTCCCAACTGAAGGACAAGCATGACCAGATCGGCGAACAGCACCTACGGGAGTTCTTCGATCAAGACTCAACTCGAGGCAAGACGCACACCGCGGACGGTGCCGGTATTCACCTGGACTACTCCAAGCAACGCGTCGATGAGGAAACCCTCGACCTGCTGGTCCAGCTTGCCGAGCAACGCGGTCTGGCCGAACGACGCGACGAGATGTTCGACGGCGTTCATATCAACGTGACCGAAGATCGTGCGGTCTTGCACACCGCCCTCCGGCGCCCTTCCAGCGACACTCTGGAGGTCGATGGGCAGAACGTCATCGCTGACGTGCACGAGGTCCTCAACAAAATGGGCGCGTTTGCCGAACGTATCCGGGATGAATCCTGGACCGGTCACACAGGCAAGCCGATCCGCAATGTGGTGAACATCGGGATTGGTGGCTCTGACCTGGGGCCGGTCATGGCCTTCGAGGCGCTACGGCACTACACCCGTCGGGACATGCAATTTCGTTTCGTCTCCAACGTGGACGGAACCGACATCTACGAAGCAACGCAGGATCTCGACCCTGAAGAGACCCTGTTCATCGTCTCCAGCAAGACCTTCACCACCCAGGAAACGATGAACAATGCCCACTCCGCTCGCACCTGGCTGCTGGAGGGAATCGGCGGTGACGAGGCAGGTGTGGCCAAGCATTTTGTCGCTGTCTCCACCAACGCCGAAGCGGTAGAAGCATTCGGTATCGACACCGACAACATGTTCGGCTTCTGGGACTGGGTGGGCGGTCGCTACTCGATGGATTCGGCAATCGGCCTATCCACGATGATTGCCACCGGGCCGGCTGGTTTCGCTGAAATGCTTGCCGGTTTCAACGAGATGGACGAGCACTTCCGAACCGCTGATCTGCGAGACAACCTTCCCGTTCTCATGGGTCTGTTGGCTATTTGGAACCGCAACTTCCTGGGTGCGTCCACCGTTGCGGTGCTGCCATACGAGCAGTACCTCAAGCGATTCCCGGCCTACCTGCAGCAGTTGACGATGGAATCCAATGGCAAGCACGTCACGCTGGATGGTGAACATGTCACCTACGAGACTGGCCCGATCTACTGGGGTGAACCCGGCACCAACGGTCAACACTCGTTCTACCAATTGATTCACCAGGGAACGAGTTTGATCCCGTGTGACTTCATCTTCTTCAAGCAGCCGCTGAACAAGGTGCCTGCCACCGATGCACCGGATCACCACGATCTGTTGGTAGCCAATGTGCTTGCCCAGGCTGCCGCACTGGCATTTGGAAAAACGGCCGAAGAGGTTGCCGCCGAAGGCATTGCTCCGGAGATCGTGCCGCACAAGGTGATGGAAGGTAACCGTCCTTCGAACATGTTGGTGGCCGACAAACTCACACCGGCGACCCTGGGAGCACTCATCGCCCTGTACGAACAGTCAGTGTTTGTGCAAGGCGTGATCTGGGGAATCGACTCCTTCGATCAGTGGGGTGTGGAACTGGGCAAGGTGATGGCGAAGAAGATCATCCCAGTGCTTACTGATGGCGCTGAGGACGATTCGTTGGATTCCTCGACCTTGACGCTGGCCAAGCTCTACCGATCCTGAACGCCTCGGTTCAGCTTTGTGAACGTCGCTTGAGATACCGCTCGAACTCTGCGGCAATTGCCTCTCCGGAGGCATCGCTGAGATCGTCTGTGTCTCGGGAACGTTCCAGTTGTTGGACGTATTCGCGAATCTCTGGGTCTTCCTCGGCTAGTTCTTCTACACCTCGTTGCCAGGCAGCGGCCTGATCGGGCAGATCGTCCATCGGGATGGGCACATCGAGCATGTCCTCTACCCGCGACAGGATTGCCAGTGTCGCCTTAGGACACGGCGCAGAGGACACGTAATGGGGGACTGCCGCCCAGAGTGAGACGCAAGGAACCTGCGCGGTGTCACACATGCTCTGCAGCACTCCGACAATTCCCGTGGGGCCTTCATAACGAGATTCATCAAGCGCAAATTGACCAACCACGTCGGGATGTCCGCTAAACGCCGTCAAAGGTACGGATCGCGTGTGCGGAGCATCAGCCAAAAGCGCACCGAGATTAATCACCAGTTGGACGTCTGCATCCGCGATCAGTCCAGTGATTTCCTCACAGAATCGTCGCCACCGCATATTGGGTTCGATGCCGTGCGCCAAGATCACGTCTCGCTCTGGTAATCGGGCGAGAAAGAAGCGGGTCGTGGGCCAAGTGATTTCTCGTTGGTCGTCTTCGATGCTCACATGTGGGCGGGTGACTTGGAAGTCGTAGTAGTCCTCAGGATCAATCTCGGTGAAGGGATGGGCGTCCCACATCATCCGAAGATGGTCGATGGCATCAGTTGCTGCCTCTCCAGCGTCGTTCCAACCTTCGAAGGCAGTCACCAGCACTGGCCGGTTCAATTCCGGCAGTTCACTCCACTCGATCACTGACGATCCCTAGCCTCGCTCGTCTCGACGAATTTCGGCGTACAGGAAGTGAGCCTAAGCGCAAATGTGGACAGGAGTAGTCTGATCGACACCATGTCATCGAACTCTGCTTTATCTCGTGCTGCCCTGTTACGGCAAGAACTAGGCAACCGTGTCCTCGTCGCCGACGGGGCAATGGGAACCATGCTGCAAGAGGCCGATCTGACGCTGGATGACTTTGAAGGCCACGAGGGATGCAACGAGATCCTCAACGTCACTCGTCCGGAGGTCGTCCGAGGTATCCACGATGCGTATTACGCCGTGGGCAGTGACTTGGTGGAGACGAATACCTTCGGGGCCAACTGGGCCAACCTGGCTGAATACGGAATCACCGAACGGATCGGCGAATTAGCCGAAGCCGGTGCCCGAATTGCCAGTGAATCGGCTGCCGCCTGGAGCACACCAGACAAGCCCCGCTTTGTGATTGGGTCGGTTGGCCCAGGGACCAAACTTCCTAGCCTCGGGCATGCCCCGTTCGCTCTCCTGCGTGACGCCTACCAAGAACAGTGCGAAGGGATGTTGCGTGGCGGTATCGACGCGATCCTGATCGAGACCATGCAGGACATCCTGTTGGCAAAGGCAGCAGTCATTGCCGCTCGTCGTGCCATGAAAGAAACCGGTATCGACGCTGTATTGATCGCTCAGATCACGGTTGAAACCACCGGAACCATGCTGTTGGGCACGGAAACTCCCGCAGCTCTGGTCGCCCTGGAAAACCTGGGTATCGACCTCATCGGGATGAACTGTGCAACTGGCCCGGCAGAAATGAGCGAACACCTTCGTTTGTTGTCGGAGAACACCAATCTCGGAATCTCGGTGATGCCCAATGCCGGACTGCCCGAACTGACTGCCGATGGGGCTCGATACCCGTTGACGCCAGACGAACTCGCCATTGCGCATGACCGATTCGCCCGTGACTACGGCGTGAATCTTGTGGGCGGGTGTTGCGGTACTACCCCTGAACACATCAAAGCTGTGGTCGAGACCATCGCCGGACGAGCTCCAGTCGAACGCAGCGTCGAGGTCTCGAATGCGTGCTCATCGTTGTATTCCGCCGTGGAGTTCGATCAGGACTTGTCTTACCTGGCGATCGGTGAACGCACCAACGCAGTGGGATCCCGGGCATTCCGCGACGCCATGGTCGAAGGTCGGATTGACGACTGCATCGAGATCGCCAAGCAGCAGTCGCGTGAAGGCGCACACTTGCTGGACCTCTGTGTGGATTACGTGGGCCGCGATGGCGTGGAAGACATGAAAACGCTGGCTTCCCAGTTCTCCACCAGCACCACACTTCCCATCATGTTGGACTCCACCGAGCCACCCGTCGTGGAAGCCGGCCTGGAGATGTTGGGTGGACGATGCATCGTCAACTCAGTCAACTACGAAGACGGTGACGGCCCCAATTCCCGCATTCGCAAAGTCATGCCGATCATCAAGGAACATGGCGCGGCTGTTGTCGCCCTGACGATCGATGAAGAAGGTCAGGCACGTGATCGGGACTGGAAGGTCCGGGTTGCTGAGCGGCTCATCACCGATCTGACCGAAAACTGGGGGCTCGATGTTGGGGACATTTTCCTCGACATGTTGACGTTCCCCATCGCAACGGGACAGGAAGAAACTCGTCGTGACGCGATGGAGACGATTGAGGCGATCCGCGAGATCAAATCCCGACACCCCCGGGTACACACCACGTTGGGTGTTTCCAATGTGTCCTTCGGACTCAATCCAGCCGCCCGCCAAGTACTGAACTCGGTGTTCCTCAACGAATGCTGCAACGCTGGCCTGGATTCCGCGATCGTGCACGCCTCCAAGATCGTGCCGATGAGTCGAATCGAACCGGAACAGCGACAGGTCGCCGAAGACTTGGTGTACGACAAGCGCCGCTTCGATGCAGACGGCAATGTCGAGTACGACCCGCTCGCACGGCTCATGGAGTTGTTTGAAGGTGTCGAGGCGGCAAGTTCCGCTGATGCCCGAGCCGCAGAACTTGCTGCCCTCGGTCTATTCGAACGGTTACAACGACGAATCGTTGATGGCGAGCGCAACGGCTTGGAACCAGACCTAGACGAGGCGTTACAAACCACCCCTGCACTCGACATCGTCAATGACCACCTGCTGACTGGGATGAAGACTGTCGGCGAGCTGTTCGGGTCCGGGCAAATGCAATTACCTTTCGTGCTGCAAAGCGCTGAGGTAATGAAGGCAGCAGTGGCGTATCTCGAACCACATATGGAGAAATCGGAGGACAGCGGCGGTAAGGGCCGATTGGTACTAGCCACCGTCAAGGGCGACGTTCACGACATTGGCAAAAACCTGGTGGACATCATCCTGTCCAACAACGGATACGAAGTGGTCAATCTCGGGATCAAACAACCGATCAACACCATCATCGAGGCGGCGCAAACTCATAAGGCTGACGCCATCGGAATGTCCGGCTTGCTGGTCAAATCGACAGTTGTCATGCGAGACAACCTGGCTGAAATTGATGAACGTGGACTGGGCACCCAATGGCCAGTCCTGCTTGGAGGAGCAGCACTGACCCGAGCGTTCGTCGAACAAGACTTATCGGACCTGTTCTCTGGTGAGGTGCGTTACGCGCGCGACGCATTCGAGGGTCTGGCGCTGATGGATGCCGTCATGGCCGTCAAGCGAGGCGAAGAAGGCGCTGCCTTGCCCGAACTGAGGCCACGACGAGTACGCACCTCATCGCGACCCACCGTCGCTCCGGAAGATATTCCTGCTCGTTCAGAGATAGCGGACGACAACCCGATTCCCACCCCACCGTTCTGGGGAGACCGAGTCATCAAGGGGATTCCCCTGGCCGACTACTCGGGCTATTTGGATGAGCGCGCATTGTTCCGCGGCCAGTGGGGCTTGACGCCTTCTCGAACAGAGGACGGTCCCGACTACGACCAACTCGTCGAGACTGATGGTCGTCCACGATTGCGTGCCTGGCTGGATCGCATTGCCACCGACAACCTGATCGAAGCAGCAGTGGTGTACGGCTACTACCCAGCCTGGGCGCAGGGCGATCAGATTGTGCTCGGAGACCCGGCTGGCATCGAAGCGGCCCAAGCCAAGGGAACTCGACCTGACGAGATTGGTCGTTTCACTTTCCCTCGCCAACAGCACGGACAGTTCCTGTGCCTCGCCGACTACATCCGCCCCGTCGAACTTCTGGCAGACGGTGAAGTCGATGTGCTGGAGATGCAAATCGTCACTGTTGGACGAAAAGTCTCCGAGGAAACTCAGCGCTTGTTCGAGTCCGATTCCTTCCGCGACTACATGGAACTGCACGGACTGTCGGTCCAATTAGCGGAAGCCCTCGCCGAGTACTGGCATGCACGAGTTCGCAGTGAACTCGGAATCGATGCTGATGACTCACCGGAAATCACGGACATCCTGAAGCAGAAGTACTCCGGGGAGCGATTCTCTTTCGGTTATCCGGCGTGCCCGGAGCTGGAACAGTCGACGTTAATCGTCGAGCAGCTGCGTCCCGACCGCATCGGAGTCGCGTTGTCCGAGGAGTTCCAGCTCGATCCTGAACAGTCCACCTCTGCACTGGTCTTCCATCACCCGCAAGCTCGCTATTTCAATGCCAAGTAGTCCCGAACGTCGGCTGCCTGCTGCCGTGCTGTTCGACATGGACGGCACCTTGGTCGACACCGAGTGGATGTGGCAGCAAGCCGAACACGACACCATGCGTCATTTCGGTAGTGACTGGACCGCAGAAGATAAGAAGAACGCGATCGGCGGACCATACGAACGAGTTGTGTCCTACATGGCACAACGCACAGGAGCCGATTACGACCTGCTGGGGGAGGACTTGGCCTCTCGCATCCTGCACCTCATGTCGGCGGAGCCGATCGAGGTCCATGCCGGGGCACTGCATATTCATCAGCAAGCGGTCCAAGCGGGACTTCCGACCGCATTGGTGTCCAATTCCTGGCGACGCTGGGTGGACACTGTGCTCGCCGGAATCGACATTCAGTTCGATGTCACGGTTGCTGGTGATGAAGGTGAACCCAAACCGAGCCCACAGCCTTACCTGACGGCCTGCGAATTGCTGGCAGTGAACCCGACTGACTGTGTCGTGCTGGAAGATTCGCCTACCGGTGTCGCCTCAGCGACCGCGGCTGGTTGTGCAGTGGTGGTGATTGGTTCTACCGATGAGTTTTCCGAAGCAGAGCACCGCATGGTCGTGCCGAACGTGGAAGGACTGACGTTGTCAGACTTCAGCGTCTTGCTGGGCTGAATCCAACGTCTTCATTGTGTCCAGAATCCGTTCGGGATCAGGCTGGCGAAGTTCCGTCACAAGCTGACCGTCGGCAAGGAAGATCACGCGATCGGCATAGGACGCTGCCGCGGGATCGTGAGTCACCATCGCAATAGTCTGACCAAAGTCGTCCACGCTGTGACGCAGGAAGCTCAGCACTTCGTTGCTGGAATGTGAGTCCAAGTTGCCGGTTGGTTCGTCGGCGAAAATGATCCGTGGTCGGCTGGCTAATGCGCGAGCGCACGCCACCCGCTGCTGCTGACCCCCAGATAGCTCTGACGGTTTGTGCGTCAGGCGGTCGGCTAGGCCAACCGTCTGGATGATGGTGTTCAACCACTGTTCGTCAACGGGACGCCCGGCTATATCCATCGGCAAAGTGATGTTCTCTCGAGCCGTCAAAGTGGGCACCAAGTTGAAGCTCTGGAAGACGAATCCGATGGACTCGCGTCGCAGGATGGTCAATGCCTTGTCATTGAGAGTAGACAGATCCACGTCACCGATGAATACCGAGCCAGCGGTGACTGAATCCAATCCCGCCAGACAGTGCATCAGAGTGCTCTTGCCGGAACCAGATGGGCCCATGATGGCGGTGAACTCGCCTTGATAGATGTCCACATCAACACCGGCAAGTGCGACCACCCGCATGTCAGCTGATCCGTAAATCTTCTGCACACCTCGGGCATAGGCGGCCACAGCAGGGGCAGTAGACGGGTCCACGGAAGTCGTCACGTCCGCCAGCATAAACTCGGGCAGTGCCTTCTGCTCGTGCCGTCAGTCAGTCCGGACCCTTCCAGGTCGGTGATCGGGTTCAACTCACGGACCCGAAAGGTCGCATGCACACGATCACCTTGAGCGTTGCCGACGCATTCCACACCGCCAAGGGTGCGATTGAGCATGACGACATCCTGGGTCAGCCAGAGGGCATCGTCGTCCAGTCATCGAACGGAACTGGGTACCTCGCGCAGCGTCCGCTGCTCAAAGACTTCGTGTTGTCGATGCCACGCGGTGCCACCGTGATCTATCCGAAGGATTCCTCGCTCATCGTTGGCATGGCCGATATCTATCCCGGTGCCCGAGTCATCGAAGCTGGTGCTGGATCGGGTGCCATGAGCTGTTCGCTACTTCGCGCAGTGGGTGCAGACGGCACGGTGCATTCGTTCGAGCGTCGATCAGAGTTCGCCGAAGTCGCGGACAAGAACGTGACCGCCTTCTTCGGCAAGCAACCGGACAACTGGGCATTGACGGTCGGCGACCTGTCGTCGGCAGAGTTAGCCGAAGACTGTGCCGACCGGATGGTGCTGGACATGGTGGCTCCCTGGGAGTGCATTCCGATCGCGGCACATGCAATCCGCCCCGGTGGGGTGCTCTGCGTCTACGTCGCCACCACCACTCAACTGTCCCGCACGATGGAAACGCTGCGACATGTCGGCGGATGGACCGAACCAGAGGCACTGGAAACCCTGTTACGAACCTGGCATGTCGAAGGTTTGGCGGTTCGACCAGACCATCGCATGGGTGGCCACACTGGATTCCTCGTCTTTGCCCGACGTCTCGCTCCCGATACCGAACTTCCGCCTCGAACCCGACGCCCAGCGCCTGGTGCCTACGGCGACGACTGGCGCCCATGGCCCATGCCGGGAGAGCCTGGATTCGGCACAACAGACGACGAATCGTCTCCATCACGTTAAGTAACTGTGGCGCACGTCATTTCTTCATCGCGCGATCAGCCTGTGAATGAGTAGGGTCGGACAGGTACCCAGCCGTACCCACACGCTGCTGAGCCGCTGCAGGAGGATGCCGTGTCCGACGACAACCCGACCAGCAATGCCCCCGAACCTGTGAACGATGCTGGCCAACTCGCCAGTTCTGATTCGACGAACGGGCGTATTACCGAGGCAGATTTCGATGCGCTGCGTACCGATCTGCGTCGATCACAATTACGTGCCGAACGTTTGGCCGTGACGCTGCGCGCAGCACGCGAACAAATCGTGACCCTTAAAGAAGAGGTCGACAAGCTCGCCGAGCCGCCGGCTGCGTACGGCGTATTCCTTGCCGCGCAAGAAGGCGGAACCGTGGATGTTCAAGCTGGCGGCCGCAAGATGCGAGTCGCCGTCAGTCCGGGCGTCGATGTCGAATCACTGCAGACCGGTCAGGAAGTTTTGCTGAACGAGGCGATGAACGTGGTCACCGCCCTCGGGTTCGAACGCGTCGGGGAAATCGTCACCCTGAAGGAACGCCTGGAAGACGGCGAACGAGTTCTCGTGGTGGGTCGCACCGATGAGGAACGAGTCGCATTGCTTGCCGAGCCGTTGAAGGCCGAAGCGATCCGGGCCGGAGACGCGCTACTCATGGATACGCGTACCGGCTATGTCCACGAAGTCGTGCCCAAGGCCGAGGTCGAGGAACTAGTTCTGGAAGAAGTTCCAGACATTGACTACGAAGACATCGGTGGACTGGGCGGACAGATCGAGATGATCCGCGATGCGGTCGAGTTGCCGTACCTGCACAAGGATCTCTTTGCCGAGCACAAGCTGCAGGCACCCAAGGGAATCTTGCTCTACGGCCCGCCCGGTTGCGGTAAGACGCTGATCGCCAAGGCCGTCGCGGCGTCGTTGGCGAAGAAAGTCAACGCCAAGGAAGGCGGCGGAAACGCCCGGAGTTTCTTCCTCAACATCAAGGGTCCTGAGCTGCTGAACAAGTAAGTCGGAGAGACCGAGCTTCATATTCGGTTGGTCTTCCAACATGCCCGGGAAAAAGCCAGTGAAGGTATGCCGGTCATCGTGTTCTTCGATGAGATGGATTCTCTGTTCCGCACTCGTGGAACGGGCGTATCCAGCGATGTCGAGAACACGATCGTTCCGCAGCTACTGAGTGAGATCGATGGTGTGGAAGGTTTGGAGAACGTCATCGTCATCGGTGCCTCCAACCGGGAAGACATGATCGACCCGGCAATTCTTCGTCCTGGTCGCCTGGACGTGAAAATCAAGATTGAACGTCCGGACGCACAGGCCGCTGCCGACATCATGGCCAAGTACCTGACTTCTGATCTTCCGTTGCATGCCGACGATTTGGCCGAATACGGAGGAGACCCTGATCTCACCGCTCGCGCCATGATCGAGGCAGCAGTGGAACGGATGTACTCCGATAGCGACGAAAACCGCTTCTTGGAAGTCACCTACGCCGATGGAGACAAGGAAGTTCTTTACTTCAAGGACTTCAACTCCGGCGCCATGATCGAGAACGTTGTCGCTCGTGCCAAGAAGTCTGCGATTAAAGACTTCCTGGATACCGGCCAGAAAGGTATTCGGGTCACTCACCTGTTATCGGCGTGCGTGGATGAGTTCCACGAGAATGAAGATCTGCCCAACACCACTAATCCAGATGACTGGGCGCGCATCTCCGGCAAGAAGGGTGAGCGCATCATCTTCATCCGCACCTTGGTACAGGGCAAGAAGGGCACCGAGGCTGGACGCAGTATCGAGACGGCTGCGAATACGGGGCAGTACCTCTAACGACAGTCATCACCTCAGTACGCCGGGTATCTGACTCAGCTGTCCAACAAACGACATCCCTGTAATTCTCGCTGCGCATCCCACGGATGCGGACTGGTAGGAATCAGTCACGCAGCACGCTGGCAGTCATTGCGAGAAGGGTGAAAATCGTGGACACCATCATCTTCATCGTCCTGCTCATTGGGGCGATTTTGGGAGCCAAGGGAGCATCGTCGAAAGTCGTGATCCCGGTGTGGTTACTGGGCGCGATCATGACGGCGCTGCTGTTCAATCACCACGTCACGTCCCAACTCAATCTGAGCTTCTGAGGTGCAGCCATGACGACTGAATCAGTTGCACCTGACGTCGAAGAAACAGACGACGCTATCCAGCCGTTGGTCTTTGAGCCAGAAGGGCATGTGACCTTCTGGAACAAACTGGGATTCTGGTTCCCACACATCGTGATCGTCGCCTACTCCGGTGTCATTCTGGCTGCGATCAGCACTCAGTTCACCAACGGTGAGATGCCGTGTCCGCTGTGCATGTTGCAGCGCATGGGGATGATCCTGGTCGGGATCGGATCCGTGTGGATGGCAGGAATGGCACGTAAGGGAACGCTCAATCTCGGCAAAGCTGCTCGTTGCTACGGACTGATGATTCTCAGTGCGTGCCTGGGTGGATTCGTTTCCGTGCGGCAAATCAACCTGCACATCCTGCCTGGAGATCCTGGATACGGCGGCACAGTCGCTGGTTTGCACCTCTACACCTGGGCGCTCATCACCTTCATCATCGTGGTGCTCTACTGCGGAATCACCATGCTGTTTACCCGCGAATTGTTCCCCGTCATGCCATCCGGGAAAGCAGCCCGAATTGCCAGCAACCTCATGATCGGACTGTTCTTGGCCGTCATCGTGGCCAACATCGTCCTGGTCTTCCTGGAAGAGGGCTTCCACCCGGTTCTGCCCGATGATCCATCCCGCTACGAACTGCTCTACCAACTCGGGATCAAGTAACAGTCTTCGCAAACAACGCCGCACCGCTATTCGACAGTGGTGCGGCGTTGTCATGCCGGTACGTTGGTTCAGTGAGCGTCGTGCGGGTCATGGGAATCGAGACGGAGTACGGGATCTCTGTGCCAGGGCACCCTCATATCAACGCGATGTTGGCCTCATCGCAGGTGGTGAATGCCTATGCCGATCTGGTCGGTATCGCCACTGGCGCTCGGGCCCGGTGGGATTACGACGAGGAAACACCGCTACGTGACGCACGTGGATTTGACCTTTCCCGCGCCGACGCTGATCCCTCACAGTTGACTGATGCTGACCCGGGTATGGCCAATCTTGTTCTCACCAACGGTGCTCGCCTCTACGTCGATCACGCTCACCCTGAATACTCCAGTCCAGAAGTCCTGACCCCATTTGACGCGGCTCTGTATGACCGTGCGGGCGAAGTCATCATGCAGCAGGCTGCCGATGCGGTGGCACAAATGCCTGGGGCACAGCCGATCCGGGTCTACAAGAACAACACGGATAACAAGGGAGCTTCATACGGCACCCACGAGAACTACCTCATGCAACGCACCACACCATTCGCTTCGATCGTGGCCGGCCTGCTTCCGTTCTTCGCCACTCGGCAAATCCTGGTTGGTGCGGGGCGAGTGGGAATCGGTCAAGACGGCAAAGGTGACGGGTTCCAGCTTTCCCAGCGTGCGGATTTCTTCGAAGTGGAAGTTGGTCTAGAGACCACCCTCAAACGACCAATCGTCAACACCCGCGACGAACCTCATGCCGATCCGCAGTTCCACCGTCGGCTGCACGTCATCGTCGGCGACGCCAACCTGTCCGAAGTCGCGACCTATCTCAAAATGGCGATTACCTCATTGACGTTGTCCTTGATCGAAGACGACGTCGATTTGAGCGATCTGGCATTACAGAACCCCGTTCAGGCAATTCACGAGATTTCACACGATCCGACTCTGTCGCTGAAGGTGGAACTCGCAGACGGGCGCAAACTAACTGCACGTGAAATTCAACGAGAATTTGCCGAACGGGCGGCAGCTCACGTATCCCGAGGAACCACCCCACCTGACGGACCAACTCAAATGGCCGTACGTGACTGGCTGCAGTTCCTCGACAAACTCGACGAAGATCCCCAGTTATGTATGGGGGAGTTGGACTGGGTCACCAAGCTGAACATTCTCAATGGCTACCGCAGACGAGACGGATTTGATTGGTCGCATCCCCAATTGCAGCTCGTGGACATTCAGTACAGCGACATGGATACCCAGCGTGGTCTCGCCCGCCGGCTTGAAACTAACGGCAACCTCGCCCGAATGACCACACCCGAGCAGGTTCGACATGCGATCGAACACCCACCTGAGGCAACCCGTGCCTGGTTTCGAGGCGAGTGTTTACGTCGGTACGCAAAGAATGTGGCGGCTGCATCCTGGGATTCGGTCGTCTTCGACGTTCCGAGTCGGCCGTCTCTGCAACGTGTTCCCACATTGGATCCAATGCGCGGCACTCGTTCCGCAGTGCAGGGGCTGTTAGATCGATGCCCGACTGCGGAAGATCTGCTACGAGAACTGGCCGGTCAGTAAAACCCGCACGGTAACGACCCCGCGTTTGGCGCGCATGAACGCACCGAAATCTGGATAGGGTCGATGCGATGTCGTATTTCGTCACGACGTAAAGCATCAGGAGGCTCACATGAGCGGTGAACAGCAAAACAAGCAACCGTCGCGCAGCGACGAGCAAACCGCGCCCGCCGAGGAGCTCACGTCGGATCTTGCCGAACGCAAAGAACAACTCGACACTGACGTCGATGCCATCTTGGATGACATTGACGACGTCCTGGAAGAAAATGCGGCCGAGTTCGTCTCCTCGTTCGTTCAGAAAGGTGGCGAGTAACTGCCGTGGATGATCTGTCCAGCCTGTCCTCGTCGTTTGCCACCTATCTGCAGACAGCCGCACCAGAAGTTGTCGAGTCTCGAATGAGCGAAGCAGGCAACACTTTGAATGCACCGCATGGCACCACGATCGTGGCGTTGACATTCGATGGTGGCGTCATCATGGCAGGCGATCGCCGCGCAACAGCGGGGAACATCATCGCCCAACGCGACATCGAAAAGGTCTTTGCCGTTGACGATCACACCGTGGTTGGAATCGCGGGCACAGCCGGAATCGCATTGGAAATCGTTCGTCTATTCCAAGTGGAGTTGGAGCACTACGAAAAGATGGAAGGTGCCGCACTCTCCCTGGAGGGCAAGGCCAACCGTCTGTCGATGATGCTGCGCAGCAACTTGGGTATGGCCATGCAAGGACTCGCCGTCGTCCCGCTATTTGCTGGTTACGACGATCAAGCAGAAATTGGTCGCATCTACTCGTATGACGTGACCGGCGGCCGCTATGAAGAACACGGCTTTCATAGCGTGGGTTCTGGCTCCTTATTCGCCAAGGGTTCCCTCAAGAAGCTCTATCGACCCAATGCAGACGCAACCGAGGCCGTGCTCACCGCAATCGAAGCGTTGTACGACGCCGCCGACGACGACTCCGCAACCGGCGGACCAGATATCACGCGACAGATCTTCCCAGTCGTCATCGTGGTCACGGCAGAAGGCGCCCATCGGATTACTGAGTCAGAGCTAGCAGAACTCGTCGGCCAAGTACTCCAGCAACGCCAGGTCAATCCCAATGGCCCACCCGCAGTCATCACAGCAACGGCACAGGAGATCACCACCACGCCTGCCGATGCTGACGAGCAAGGGGAGGGTGACGCGCGATGAGCATGCCGTACTACGTCTCACCAGAGCAGATCATCAAAGACAAGGCGGACTACGCACGCAAGGGCATCGGTCGTGGTCGTTCCGTCATCGTCATGCAGTACGTCGACGGGATCGCATTCGTCGCCGAGAATCCCAGCCGTGCGCTGCACAAGATCAGCGAAATCTACGACCGAATCGCTTTTGCTGCCGTGGGTAAGTACAACGAGTTCGAGAGTCTGCGTCAGGCAGGGGTGCGTTACGCCGACCTGCGGGGTTACTCCTACGACCGAACCGATGTGACGGCCCGCGGATTGGCCAATGCCTATGCACAAAGTCTGGGCACTGCATTCACCGAACTCAGCAAACCGCTAGAGGTTGAACTGGTGGTCGCCGAAGTTGGCGAAGACACCGAATCCGATCAGTTGTACCGACTCACCTTTGACGGATCAGTCGCCGATGAACGCGGGTTCGTCGCGATGGGTGGATCTGCCGAGGTTCTGACCGGTGCACTTGGCGAACGGTGGGAACCCGGACTCGATCTATCGGCTGCGGTCAGTCTGGCCGTGGAAGAACTCGGTAAGTCTGGTGGACCAAATGGAGCGACCGCCCGTGAACTGAAACCTGCCGAACTTGAGGTTGCTGTGCTGGATCGAACCCGTCCCCGACGCCGGTTCGCCCGAATCGCTAGTGACCGAATCAGCGATCTGCTGGGGTCATAGGGGGCCCGGTATGGATCGCCGCATCTTTGGAATTGAGACGGAGTACGGAGTCACGTGCACGTTTCGCGGTCAGCGGCGTTTATCTCCCGACGAAGTCGCGCGATACCTATTTCGACGAGTGGTCTCGTGGGGACGTAGCTCCAATGTGTTTCTTCGTAATGGAGCCCGGCTCTACCTCGATGTGGGCTCTCATCCCGAGTACGCCACCCCAGAGTGCGATGACATTGTCGAAGCCGTCATCCATGACAAAGCGGGTGAACGCATCCTGGAAGGCCTCGTGGTCGAGGCGCAGAAGCGACTTGCCGAAGAAGGCATCACCGGCGACATCTACCTCTTTAAGAACAACACCGACTCCGCAGGCAATAGCTATGGCTGCCATGAGAACTACCTGATCACCCGGCAAGGGGAGTTTGGGCGGCTCGCGGATGCCCTCATTCCTTTCCTAGTCTCCCGACAGATCATCTGCGGTGCGGGCAAAGTCATTACCACTCCACGAGGTGCGGCGTACAGCATCAGCCAACGCGCCGACCACATCTGGGAAGGGGTTTCCTCAGCAACCACCCGCTCCCGGCCGATCATCAATACTCGTGACGAACCCCATGCCGATGCGGAGCGATACCGGCGACTGCATGTGATCGTGGGGGACTCCAACATGAGTGAGACCACGACCATGTTGAAGATTGGGACTGCCGATCTGGTGTTACGCATGCTGGAATCTGGACGAACCATGCGTGACCTGTCGCTGGAGAACCCGATTCGTGCCATCCGAGAGATGAGCTCGGATCACACTGGCCAACGCCCGGTTCGATTGGCGAATGGGCGCATGATGAGCAGCCTGGATATCCAGACCGAATACTTCGACAAAGTCTCTCTCTTTGCTGAGACCTCGGGCCTGCTCGATGATCCCGACTCAGTACACAGCCGAACGATCGAGTTATGGGGTCGGGCGCTGAAGGCAATTGGCACAGGTGATCTGCGGTCAATCGAGACCGAGATTGATTGGGTCATCAAGAAGCGGCTCATCGACCGATACATGAACAAGCACAACCTTGAATTGTCTGATCCGCGAATCGCCCAGCTCGATCTGACCTATCACGACATCACGCGAACCCGAGGCGTGTTCTATCTCCTGGAACGATCCGGGTTGGCAGATCGAGTGACATCAGACCTACCGATCTACCGAGCCAAGGCCGTTCCGCCTCAGACCACTCGGGCAAAGTTGCGCGGTGATTTCATCCGCAAAGCACAAGATGCCCGACGAGATTTCACTGTCGATTGGGTTCATCTGAAGCTCAACGATCAGGCTGCGCGCACCGTGTTGTGCAAGGACCCTTTCCGCAGCGTGGATGATCGAGTCGACAAGCTCATCGCCAGTATCTAGCAATTGCGTGGCTTATCGGACTATCGCCGGGTTTCGCAGTACGGTGCTGCGATGAGCCTTCGCCGTATTAGCGCCACTGTTGCTTCCGTCGCCCTCATCGCCTCATTGGCAGCCTGTTCAAGCGGGTCAGAAGACACGGGGACCGCGCCGGAGGCGTCAAGCTGCGTGAGCGGTGTCAAAACTTCTGGGACGACTGACGTCACGACCACGCTGAACGCCGATCAGGTCACCGCTGCTACCGCGAATGACGTTATGACCGTCACCTTCCCGGCTCCGGCGACCACCCAGCAACTGAGTCAGAAGGACGTCACTGTCGGCAGTGGAACCGCTGCTGAACTCAACAAGACCGTGACGGTGAACTACTGCATGCTGTCGGCCAAGGACGGCAAGGTCCTGGAGGAGTCATACAGCCAATACAACGGTGCTGGTGTCAATCTGACTTTGGCAGAAGGCTCGTTGATCGAAGGTTGGGTGCAAGGGATGCCCGGAATGAAGGTCGGTGGCCGTCGGATCCTGGTGATTCCGGCTGATCTCGCCTACGGCAACGACGGTT
>JBDHZU010000029.1:0-17375 GCA_039812085.1 Candidatus Nanopelagicales bacterium
TCCGATGAACGACGCCACATAGCGGCTGCCGTAACCCGAACCGTCCTCGTTAACCAGCTGCGCAGTACCCGTCTTACCAGCTACGCGATACCCCGGGACGGCTGCTTGCGGAGCAGTACCACGCTTACTCACGACCTCTTCCATCATCGAGATCATCGTCTTCGCGGTTTGTTCCGTGACCACTTGCGTCGATGACGATGCGGGCGCTTCCGTCGTTTGACCATCTGGTGAGGTGATGGAGTCAATCAACCGCGGGGTGACCCGGGTGCCGTTGTTAGCGATGGTGGCAAACACCGAAGCAGCCTGGATCGCGTTAACCGAGAACGCCTGACCATAGGCGATATTCGAGAAAGTCTGCGGATTCCATTTATCCAGCGATGGCAGATAGCCGGGGTTTTCTGCCGGGAAATTCAACCCAGAAGGTTGCCCGATTCCGAATGCCTGCAGGTAAGAGTCGAGTTTTGCTGCCCCGATCCGTTCGGCAATCTGAATGGTGCCAATGTTGGAGGATTTGGCCAACACACCCGCTGTGGTCATCTTGTAGCCGTGGTGGTCGACATCGTCTTTGAAGGGGAACCCACCACGCACCAATCGGTTAGGGATGTCGAACGGTGTCGTCGGATCGACTTTGCCCTCATTAACGGCTGCCGCCACTGTCATGACCTTGGCAGTCGAACCTGGCTCGAACTCTTGCTCCACCGCCAGGTTGCGCAAACCTTGGCTGGTTCGCTTCGGGCTGTTCGGGTCCGAGGTGGGCGACTGTGCCAGTGCCAGAATGCGCCCTGTCTTCACGTCCAGCACGGCGGCAACGATGCTGTCCGCCTTCACTTCTTTGCGTCGGGTATTGACCGCCTGTTGGGCGACGAACTGCAGATCACGGTTGATCGACAGTTGAACTGTCGATCCGGCAGTAGCCGAGGTACCGCTTTCATTGCCGGTCGGAATCTCCGCACCGGTTCCACTGCGCTCATAGGTTCGCTTGCCGTCCGTACCTTTGAGTTGATCGTTCAACGCCAACTCATAGCCAGCGATACCGTCACCGTCGCCGTTGGTGGCACCAATGAGGTTGGCCGCCAACGCCCCATTCGGGTACTCACGAACAGATGACACCTCGGGGAAGGTCGCCGGCAGATTCAGCTTCTTAACCTGATCCCACAGATCCACCTTGATGTGTCGTTGCACGTAGGCGAATCGCTGCTTGGTGCCGTCCGCGTTGGTCTTCCGCTCAAGCGCCTTGAGCACATCATTGACCGGCATCCCAGTAACCGATGAATACTTCGCTGCGTAGTCCTGCGGATCGTCTACTTTCCACGGATCAACCGTCACGTCACGGGCCGGAACTGTCTGGGCCAGCACGACGCCATTGGAATCCAGAATCGAGCCACGGATCGCCGGATCAGTGACGCTGACGAGCCGACCATCAAGAGCTTGGGCAGCCGTCGCAGGGCCAGCTACCACCTGCAAGTCGATGAGTCGAGCAGCCAGCAACGAAAACACAACCATGGTGAAGATCAGCGACAGCCGCAATCGACGGCGTGTGTGGACGACCTCGAACGGTTTGGTGCCAAAGATGATCCGATGCCACAGCGGTTTCTGCTCGGCGGGGTCCCACTCGTCACCTTCGCGATCAAGTTCCGGTCGCGGAGGTGGCGTAGTGCTCATCGAAGGGCACCCGCCGGAGCCGGCACTAAGCCGGTCAGCTGCTCACCTTCGGATGAGCCCCCCGTAGCCGTCGAGCC
Organism: Candidatus Nanopelagicales bacterium; assembly: GCA_039812085.1. Classification (GTDB taxonomy): domain Bacteria; phylum Actinomycetota; class Actinomycetes; order S36-B12; family UBA10799; genus JBDHZU01. The sequence continues at coordinate 1,740 of JBDHZU010000029.1, forward strand.
AGTGGCGGTACCCGCCGACCCTTCGGATCCTGCTTGTGCGCTGGCTCCCCCCGGAACCAACGTGGCAGCCGACATCGGCAGTTGCGTCGTGTCGACTTCTTTCTTCTTTTTGGGCTTAGCCGGCAACGGCGCAACCGCGCGAGTGCCATCGCCGAGAACCTTGCCGTCTTCCAGTACAACGAAGTTCGGGCTACCTGCGGGAACCATGCCAATGGACTTGGCACGCTGCGCCAGACCCGTCGGCGAAGCAGCTTGGGTGACCTCAGTCGACAAGCTTTGTTCCAGCGAGGTCAGGTCACGTGCCTGCTGCCGCAGATCCGTCAATCGGAAGCTGTCTTGAGCCAGTGCCGTGTTCAACGCCAATAGGGCGACCAAGGCACCAGTCAACGCCACAATGATCGAGACCACAAAGGCGCCGGTACCGAATCGGACCCGGGCACCGGAAACAACCAGTCGAAGATCTGTCAGATTCGCCGTGGGTTCAGCCGCTGTAGTGGACCCGACCGTCGAAACTGCCCGCGCAGGCAAACGCAGCATGCGTGCACGTGTACCGCGGGCAGACCGATTACTGGAAGATCCGCGGAATGAATCGCCAGGTAGTACTGCCGTCATGCCGCCTCCCTCAGTTTCTCGGCTGCGCGCAAGCGAGCGGACGCTGCGCGCGGATTTCGGGCAATCTCGTCCTCAGACGGTACCCTCGCTGACCGCGTCAGCAGGGCAAGCGTGGGCCGCGCGTCGTCGGGCACGACTGGCATCCGATCCGGAGCATTCGTGCGCGCACCGGCGGCAAACCGCCGCTTCACGATCCGATCTTCCAACGAGTGGTAAGACAACACCGCAATCCGACCGCCCACCGTCAGCGCCTCGATTGCTGCTTCCAGCGCAACCGGCAAACCAGCCAGTTCCCGATTGACCTCGATTCGGATGGCTTGGAAAGTTCGTTTGGCGGGATTTCCTCCCGTGCGACGGGCCGCTGCCGGGATGTTGTCACGGACCAGATCCGCGAGTTGCCCCGTCGTGGTGACGGGATCGCTGTCCCGACGATCCACGATGGCGTTTGCGATTCGACGAGCGAATCGTTCCTCCCCCCACTGCTTCAACACTCGCTCAAGCTCGCTCACTGAGTAGCCGTTGAGGACATCTGCTGCAGACAAGGGATCTTCGGGATTCATTCGCATGTCCAGAACGGCATCGCGAGAGTAGGAGAAGCCACGCTCTGCCTCATCTAGTTGCATGCTGGACACACCTAAGTCGAACAGGATCGCGCTAATCCGACCACCAGGAGCGGCGTCCTGCAGAGCCTGCGCCAGATGCTCGTGTTCTCCCGCCACGATCTGCAACCGATCCGAGTACTGAGCAAGTCGTTTTTGGGCGAGTTCCCGAGCAGCCGGGTCACGGTCCACTCCGATGACGTGAACATCGGGCAACCGTTGGAGCAACGCCTCCGTGTGCCCACCAAGACCAAGCGTCGCGTCCACGAAGACGGGAGGATCGACTGACGTGGAACCTGGTTCCAATGCAGGGGCGAGCACATCCAGACATTCGGTCAACATGACCGGCTCATGCGTTGCCATCAGATCCTCCTTTCGCTTCTCGTTCTCGTGCTTGCCATGCAATGACTGCCGTGTGAATCGGTCCCCACCCGCATGAACTCCGGCGTCGGGGAAGTACGCCGGTGTTCGGGTGGGGCGGGAAGGGGCCGAACCCCACGGTCGTCTGACTACTACTCAGAACAGTCCCGGAACCACCTCCTGCGAAAGGTCGGCAAAATCAGCTTCTTGTCGCTGCAAGTACCGCTCCCACTGCTGGGGGTTCCAGATTTCGACTGTGGCGTGGTTACCCACCACGACGACATCGCGATCCAGATCGGCGTACTCGCGCAAAGTTCCCGGTAACGAGACTCGACCTTGCTTGTCGACGTGCTCGTCAAAGGCGGCGGAAAAGAGCACTCGGGAGTACGCACGAGCCTTGGCGTCCGTACGGGACGCTTCTCGGATTCGTTCGGCGTAATCCGAGAACTCGGCGACTGGCCACACCACAACGGAGTGGTCCTGACCCTTGGACAACACGACTCCCGCAGCGAGTTCCTCACGGAACTTGGCGGGGAGAACGAGTCGACCTTTGTCGTCCAATCGAGGCGTGTGCGTACCAAGGAACACGTCACGCCTCCTCTCCCTCAGCGCGGTCGGCAAACCGCACAGTCGAAGCCCACTATGACTTCAATCACCCAATCTACTCCATTTTGCTCCACTTACAACCGGAAACCACCACATGTTGCGCTCAGTGACCCACTTGGACCCTCATGGAGCCGCCGATCAACCCCCGCCACCTGGCCTCCTTGCCACCAGCTCGGGCCACTCGACGATCCATTGATGTGCCCGCTTTTCTCCGCGCGCAACTGGGGGTGTCAGATCACTAGGGTCACCAGATATGTCAGGCACTGTGACAACGGCCAATGACGCAGGCCGCTCGGCAAAACTCGACGAGTATGAGGCTCGCACCGCTGCTCCCCTGGTGTGCCTTGCCCTGGCGTATGTCGTCGTCTTCGGCATTCAAGTGCTGTGGGTTTCTGCTCCCCCCGCAATGAAGACCGGGCTGCGCATCCTGGACTACCTGCTCTGGTTCACCTTCGTCGCGGACTTCATCTGGCGGATTCGCCTCTCGGAACGAAAGTGGAGCTACGTCGCCCACCATCCACTTGACGTCATCACGATCCTGCTGCCCATGTTGCGGCCCCTACGGGCCTTGCGCGTCTTTGCCGCTGCCCGAGTACTGATGGAACGCGGGCACCAACTGGCCGTTGGCAAGGTCGCGATGGCAATCGCAGTCTCAGCTCTCTTTGTGGGGACAGTTGCCGCATTGACCGTGCTCGACGTGGAACGCAATGTCGAAGGGGCCACCATCACGACCTTTGGCAAAGCGATGTGGTGGGCAGCCGTCACCATGTCCACCGTCGGGTACGGAGATACCTATCCGATTACGGGTGAAGGTCGAATGGCTGCCGTGCTGTTGATGGTCGTAGGAGTGAGCCTGCTGGGAACCATCACCGCATCGTTTGCCACCTGGCTGACTCAGCGTTTGCAGAAGGCCGAAGACCAGGCCGACAAGCAAATCCTGTTAGAGGTCAAGCAACTGCGCGAGGAGATCGTCCAGCTACGCACCAACCTGGCCGAGGCCAGCCCGCCACAGGAATCGTGAGACTTACCCCAACCGTTGGTGGATATAGCACCAACGCCAGGCCTGCCCCGGTTCAATCGATCGCATGACGGGATGTCCCGTCTCACTGAAATGCGCGTCGGCATGGCGCCCGACCGACGAGTCGCAACAACCGACGTGTCCGCACGCCAAACACATCCGCAAGGCCACCCACTGCTGACCATCGGCGATACAGCGGTCGCATTGCGCCGGATCTGGCGCAGGACGCATCGTGGCTTGTCGCAAGTCATCGCACAGCCGGTGCGGATTGTTGGGCGCGAGCACGGTGTCGGATTCTGGCTGTGGTCGCTCCTGGCTATCCAGGATCGCTTCTTCCACATCTAGCATCCGAATCACACTTCGTAGAGCCTCATCGTCGGTCAGCCGGTTGTCCCGAGCAGAGATAACGGCCGCACGTTCGGCTTCCAGCATCATCATTCGTATCCGCTGGTACTCCTGCACGGGAGTCTCCCCAGCAGCGTTTACTCCCACCCGTTCCCACGCCCGGTTGAGCCGTTGATCGGCCCGCATCCGTAGCTGTGCCAGGACTTCAGGTCGAGCAGCATCGGGACCCAGCGAATCAAGCAGCTTCAGACCAGCGTCGTTGGCTACTGCCAACAGGCTTGCCTCATGTAACGCATCTTCCGCTGGATCGGCTCCCCGTAGGCCCATGCGCCGGATTAATGCGGGAAGCGTCGCCCCGTGAATCAGGATGGTGGCCAACACAATGGAGAACGCCACCAGCACCAGCAGACTGCCGTAACTTTCCGGCACAGATTCGCCCACGATCATCGCACCAGCCACGGTGACGACTCCGCGCATGCTGGCCCAACTGATAACAGCGAAGGCACGCCACGAGTGGCTGTACTTTCTTCGACCTCGCAAGAAACCATCGGTCATTACCCACACGGTGCGCGTCAGGATCGTCGCAACATAGACACCGAGGCATAGCCAGATCACTGTCTTCCATGGCCATTGCCCGTTGACGTCCTCAATCAACCAACGCAGTTGCATGCCGAGTAAGAGGAATACGACGTGTTCCAAAGTGAACGAGATGGTGCGCCAGTTTTCTTCTGCCGTCAGACGTGCTGCACCAGAAAGCAACTGGGGCGCCTTGTGCCCGATCAGCAAGCCCGCTACCACGACTGAGATGACGCCAGAGGCATGTGCCTCGTCAGCCGGGATATACGCCAAATACGGAATGGTGAAACTCAGGACGCTGTCCACGGACGGGTCGGTGATCCGCTTGCGAATCGGTGAGTAGATCGCTGCGACGAGCACCCCGAACAACGCACCACCGACCACTGCCCAGATGAATTCGCCACCCACCTCGAGGACAGAAACAGTGCTGCCAATAGCGACGATCGCAGCCCGCATCAAGGTCAGTGAGGTGGCGTCATTGACCAGGCTTTCGCCTTCCAGAACCTGCACCATCCGCCGAGGCATACCCACGTTGCGCGCAATGGCAGTAGCAGCGACCGCATCGGGAGGTGCAATGACTGCGCCAATCGCAAACCCAGCGGCGAGTGGGATCTGCGGAATGATCGCGTGAATCACGAATCCCAGCACAAGTGTCGTCACTGCTACTAGGCCGACCGACAAGGACAGTACTGCCCGTCGATTAGCTCGGAAATCGATGAACGAGGTGTTGTATGCCGCGGAATACAACAGCGGTGGCAACAGTCCGACGAGCACCAATTCCGGTGGCAGGTGATAGTCCGCGGCACCCGGAATCGCATATGACATGGCGATTCCCACGACGAGCAGAGCCATCGGGGGTGGAATCCGCAAGCGTTGCGCAACTGCGGTCGTCACGACGACCGCGATCACGACTCCCACTAACTGCATTGCCAGATTCATCGCGGGAATCCTATGGGGTTTGCGCTCGCCAAGTGCTCACACGTTGATCGACGCGGCAAGACACGCATTCGCTGTCACGGCGGTAATCACCGTGCAACGAGCCTTATGTCTTACTCAGCAGCAGGTAGTTCCATGGGGCCAGCCTTGGCCGCTGGGAAGTAGTCCTTGCCGATGCCGGAGTCTTGCTTGGGAACCATGACGGTGCGCTTCCAACTCACGATCTGATCACCGTGCTGGTTCAATCCGCGCGTGTTCATCGTGATGATGCCAGCGAAAGGACGCTTGGCGGATTCACGCTTGTCGATGCAGATGCTCTCGGCGTAGATGGTGTCTCCGATGTAGACCGGGTGGGTCAGCTTGATGTCAGTCCAGCCCAGGTTCGCCACCGCGTTCTGGCTCATGTCGATGACGGACAGACCAAGCACGAGTGCAACTGTCAGACCCGAGTTGACGATGATTTTTCCGTCAGTGATGGGGTTCGACTCAGCCAAGTGGGCGTTGAAGTGGTTCTGGTTGGTGTTGCAGGTCAACAGTGTGAACCAGGTGCTGTCCGCCTCAGAGATGGTGCGACCGAAGGGGTGCTGGTACACGTCCCCGATCTCGAAGTCTTCAAAGAATCGGCCGAGTTGCGCAGCGTGAACGGTCACCGTAGAACTCCCTGGGATGGATCGAATTGGTCGATCGGGAGTCTATGCAGCGACTAAACCGGCTTTGACAGGGCATCCGATGGAGCGTGGCCGTAGCGCCCTGGGCCATCGATACGCAGCTCGGAAAGCCACTCATTCGTAAGTTCATACGCAGCGTCGGCCAATTCCTTACTGCGTTTGAAGTCGTCTGGTCGGCTGGTGATGGGCCACGGTCCGGGGAGATACAGCACGGTCCGATCAGTGACTGCTTCCAGATCGCGACGAACCTGCAGGCTGGCCATGATCGCGGCCATTCGACTGAGGTTAGAGAAGAACGTGTTGTCCTTCTGTGGAGCAACCACGGTAAAGCCACAGTCCAAGACGACGATTGTCTGCGCCCCTTGTTCGGCAGCAAGCGCGATGGGGATATTGGCGACGAGTCCCCCATCCACCAAACGACGACCTTCTCGTTCCACGGTGGGGAAAACACCTGGGATCGCCGCGCTCGCCAGAATCGCGGACACCAAGTCGCCTGAGCTATTGCCCACGAGTTCACCGGTATCGAAGTCGGTGGCTACTGCCGTGTAGGGAATAGCGAGTTCGGAGAAGTCTCGGCTTGGAATTGATTCCTCGATGAACTCTCGCAGGCCGGCGTTATCGACAGCAGCCGGTTCACCCAGCATCACCCGACGAGCGGCATCTAGCGCCCGTCCGAATACTTGGTCACGAGTGATGATCGACCACAGTGCCGCAAGCCGATCCGCGCAGGTATCGGGGTCTTCGGCAACCACTGCGCCGTTGAGACTGCCAACCGAAGTACCGAGCACCATGTCGGGCTTGATGTCGGTCCTCGCCAAAGCCCGTAGCTGCCCTACTTCGACGGCTCCGAATGATGCGCCTCCAGCCAAGACATAGGCAACGGGACCGGGCAGATCTTCAGCTAATTCAATTGACGCAGTCAAAATGCAAACCCATCTTCAAGATGTAAAACCATCGTTCTCCCGGCGACGACGCCACCGTTCTTCCATCCGTGCCATGAAGCTCGACTGTTCCGTCTGCTTAGGCGGCGACCCGGGAACCCGGACAGCCGCATCAAAACCGTTCTCCGGTTGTGCCCGCATTCCCGCACTAATCAGCAGGACGCCACCCAGCATGAGCAAGAACCCGGCCGCACCCAGCGCGATGATCGAGGTACTGACGCCGCTCACCAAAGCCACGAGACCGAGCACAACACCAAGTACTCCGAGGAATACCTGACGACCATTGACCGTTCGTTGCGACCCGCGTCGCAGCGTGGAAGCGAACTTGGGATCTTCGGCATGTAGCGCACGCTCCATCTGTTCGAGGAGACGCTGTTCATGCTCCGACAACGGCATGGCTTTGACCCCCTTAATGTGCGGGCGCGAGTGTTTCGGGCGTAGGTCTCCACCATAGAGCCAGCAGGCACCGAATGGGTAGCTGGCGGGTCATGCTCATGGCCGATCTGGAGGATCAATTGCCAAGGTTCTTGCCGGAACCAACGCAGAGTGACCAAAACGGGTTGCAACCTCGTCAGCGACCTGTTCAGTCCGTCGCGTTCGATCATCGGTATCAGTCAAAGTGAGTTGTCGACCAACTTCTTCGATTGCTGCCAACTTCTCGATCGCCACCCCCACGAGCCGAATCTGTCGACCATCAGTCGATAGGTCACGGAACAGACTGCTGGCCACTTGTTCAATTTCAGCCGCCACATCAGTGGGCTTAGCCAAACTTCGTGAACGGCTCACGGTTGTGAAGTCTTCGAATCGAACTTTGATGGACACCGTAGAACCTACGAGTCCTTTGTGACGAAGCCGCCGGGCAACCGTCTGCGCTTCGGTGGCCAGTACGTGATGGACCTGCGGATCATCGGCGTCAAGGTCACGGGCGAAGGTCCGTTCTGATCCCATCGACTTTTCTTCATGCCCCGTACTGACAGGACGCAGTTCTTCTCCCATTGCCAACGCGATCAGTCGCGCGGCTGATGCCTCACCGAGGATGCGGGCGAGCCGGGCCTCGCCCAAGTCGAGCAGCTCAGCCACGGTGGTGATTCCGAGACCGTTGAGTCGAACTTCGGTTCGCTCCCCCACTCCCCACAACCGTCCGACGGGAAGTTCGGCAAGGAATGCTCGGGTATAGGCGACCGGAATCAACAACGTCCCATCCGGCTTGGCTAACGCGGAAGCGATCTTGGCGACCATGGTCACCCCGGCAATACCGACCGAGCAGGGCAATCCCACTTCATCCCGGACATCTTGGCGGATCTGCCGTGCAATCTGGGTGGGCGTACCCACTGCCCGACGCGCACGAGAGACATCAACGAACGCCTCGTCAATAGATAGCGGCTCCACCAAATCGCTGAATCGACGCAGAATCTGCATGACCTGACGAGATGCCTGCTGATACGCCTCGAATCGGTGGTCAACGAATATCGCCTGTGGTGCCAATCGCGCAGCAACTGCACCTGGCATCGCAGAATGAACTCCAAGCACACGCGCCTCATAGCTTGCTGACGACACCACGGACCGTCCGCCAGGGCGTCCGACGATGACCGGTTTACCCGCCAAGCTGGGATCGTCACGAATCTCGACCGAGGCAAAGAACGCGTCCATATCCATATGCAGGATGTGTGCGCCGGTGTCATTACTACCCCAGTCACGCTTTGGACCTTTCGGTCGCAACTGGGATGCCGTCATATCGACAGCCTGCCACGCACCTACGACAAACCGAGTGCGCGCAGCCGCCTACCGGTCGATCATCGTTGCGAGCGGTTACGAGAATTTCGCAACAGTCAAAGTGCGGCAGACCACCAGCGCGGACGAGTAAAAGCGAGCCGATGATCCTCCGGTAGGCCAAGCCCGAAGGGTGCAGCCGCCTGCCGGTCGATCATCGTTGCGAGTGGTTACGAGAACTTCGCGCAATACAAAAGTGGGTCAAAGAAGTACCGTGAAGGGGTGACTGACTCACCGCATATCGCATCCCCGCTGGACACCCACGAGGTCACGAACCAATCGACGCCGTTGGTTGACTACGACGTTTTCAGCAGCGATACCGCGCTCGTTGAAGCAACTACCACGTTTGGGGCGGCAGCTGAGCTCGATGAGTTGTCCAAGTTGGGACGACGAACCAGTAGCGCCGAAGTTCAGCAGTGGGCCTGGGAAGCAGACACTGTGCCCCCGGTTCTGCATACTCACGACCGATTCGGCCATCGCATTGACGAGGTCACGTTTCACCCCGCCTGGCACAACTTGATGTCGGAAGCGGTGTCCCACGGATTGCACGCTGCCCCCTGGGCCGAAGACGTCGAAGCCGCTCACACCAAGCGTGCCGCCGGATTCGTCACGTGGTACCAGGCAGAAGCAGGTCACGGCTGCCCCATCTCGATGACGTACGCGGCCGTACCGGCTTTGCTGAGCGATCCCGGAATCTCCGATGAGTGGATCAACGGACTGACGTCCCGGACGTACGACTTTGGGCTGCGGGCACCGGCGTCAAAAGCGGGACTTATTGCCGGGATGTCGATGACCGAGAAGCAGGGCGGTTCTGACGTCCGAACGAACACGACGACAGCGACTCCAGTCGATGGCGACGATCGCACCTACTTGTTGAACGGTCACAAGTTCTTTTGTTCCGCACCCATGAGCGACGTGTTCCTGGTGTTGGGTCAAGCTCCCGGTGGACTCTCGTGCTTCCTGGTCCCCCGCGTCCTGCCCGATGGAACAAAGAATGTCTTCCGCATTCAGCGGTTGAAGAACAAGCTGGGCAACCGTTCCAACGCTAGTAGCGAGATCGAATTCGGCAACACCGTCGGCATCCGACTCGGTGAAGAAGGTCGTGGCGTACGCACCATCGTGGAGATGGTGTCGGCAACTCGCCTGGACTGTGTGCTGGGTTCGACCGCCGTGATGCGACGAGCTTTGTCCGAAGCTATCTGGCACACGCAGCATCGTTCGGCATTTGGCACCACGTTGATCGATGCCCCATTGATGCGGTCGGTGCTGGCTGATCTCGCGTTGGAAGTTGAGGCAGCGACCTGGCTGGGACTGCGGTTGGCACACGCCACCGATGTGGCAACTAGCGGTGGCCCGGATGCCGAACGCGAACGTGCTTTCCGACGCCTCGCCTTGCCCATGAGTAAGTACTTCGTGTGCAAGCGCACTCCGTTTGTCACCTTCGAGTCGTTGGAATGTCTCGGCGGCGCGGGCTACATCGAAGAGTCGAACATGCCCCGCTTGTTCCGGGAGTCTCCGCTGAACTCGATTTGGGAAGGCTCCGGCAACGTCAATGCACTCGATCTGTTGCGGGCACTCGGACGTAACCCAGAGAGTTTGGACGCTTGGCTCGAAGTCATCGCACCCGCTCGTGGATCAGATGCGCAGTTCGATACTGCTGTTGACGACGTATTGACCATGTTGAGTTCAGGCCCGAACGAGGCGATGGCTCGACGACTAGCCGAACGTATGGCCTTGGTTCTGCAAGCGTCCCTGCTTATCCAGCACGCACCGTCAGCGGTTGCTGATGCATTTACCGCCACCCGTTTGAACCCACTGGCCGGTGAATCCACCTTTGGCGCGCGTTCAACTGGGGCAGCGCAGGACCTCTTGATCGAACGAGCAGCGCCCGTCGTCTAAAAATCCGACGGGTAATGACTAACAGGTTCGTTCGTGAACGTAATCGACCACTGACGTAATCACGTCTGGGTCAGCGTCCGGGGGAACTCCATGTCCCAGATTGAAGATGTGTCCGGGCAATGCAGTTGCGCTCGCCAATACATCGTCAACCGCTGCGAACAGTGCCTTCTCTCCAGCAAACAATGCCGCCGGGTCAAGGTTGCCTTGCAACGGTGTAGGCACCGATAAGCGACGTTGTGCCTCATCGAGGCGAACTCGAAAGTCCACACCCACCACGTCGGCTCCGGCCTGGCGTAAGTCTTCCAAAAGCTCCCCCGTCCCCACCCCAAAGTGGATTCGCGGAACCCCAAGGTCCTGCACGCTGGCCAGCACTCTCGCGGAATGTGGTTGGGCGTAGGCGCGGTACAGCGCGGGTGACAATGCACCCACCCAGGAATCGAACAATTGAATGGCTGACGCTCCAGCGAGAACTTGCATGCGCAGGAACTGCCCGCAGATCACCGAAATCCGTTCCAGTAGGGCGTTCCATAGTTCTGGCTGACCGAGCATCATTGCCTTGGTGTGGACGTGATCACGGCTTGGTCGACCCTCCACCAAGTAGCTGGCCACAGTGAAGGGCGCACCCACAAATCCGATGAGCGGGGTCGACCCCAGTTCAGTTGTTACTGCCCGTACCGCATCGATAATGGAACTCACGGCAGCTTCATCGAGATCCGGAAGCCGCTGCAAATCGGCGAGAGTGCGGAACGGTTGAGCCACTACCGGTCCCACACCAGGCACGATGTCGAGTTCCACCCCCACTGCTTTCAACGGAACCACGATGTCGGAGAAAAAGATTGCGGCATCAACCCCGTGGCGACGAACGGGTTGCAGCGTGATTTCAGTGACGAGGTCAGTATCGAAACAGGCCTGCATCATCGAGTTGCCCTCGCGAAGCGCGCGGTATTCCGGAAGCGACCGCCCCGCTTGGCGCATGAACCACACTGGCGTATGGGCAACCGCTGCGCCCTGCGCAGTAGCAATGAGCGGGGAGTCGACCGTACGACCGTCGATCAGCGGATGGTCAGGTGCGAGCACCGCCACATCGTCGCATGCTCACTCAACTAGCCCACAGACATCAACCCAACACCGAGCAAGGCCACCGCTACGCCGAGGTACTGCAACCTACGCAAACGTTCACCATGAACCCACCACGCCAGCCACACCGTCACAATCGGATACAACGATCCCAGGACAGCCGCGATCACCAGCTGCCCGGACGACGACGCCCATCCGAAAGTGAGATTTGCGCTGACGTCGAACACTCCCACGACTGCGACCAGACCCAGATCTTTGCCCCGGAACTGCGGCCTCGTTCTGGTAGCAAATAACACGAGCAGCATCACGACGACGGAGCAGGCCCGCATCAACAGCAGGGTCCACGTAGTGCTCACCATTGCCCCTTGGGCAATTGCCGCCATAGAGCCACCGAAGCCAAGAGCCGCTATGAACGCCAACCCCACCGACCGGCGATGGTCAGTCCGGGACAGTTCATGTTCGACCTCACGTTCCGGTGCGAGCACCACCATGAGTCCAACAATGGCAAGCACGGCTCCCGCCCAACCAACTGCTGACGGCAAATCACCCGTTAACGCGCCGGTCAGCAACGGCACAACCACCCCAGTGGCAGCCACCGGGCTGACCACAGACATCGTGCCGATTGCCAATGCCGCATAGAACGTGACCAGCCCAAGCAAGCCACAGGCCGAACCGATTACTGCCCACGGCGTGATCGACCATCCCGGAAATGGGTCACGCAGCAGCAGAACCACCAGGACCATGAACAGCAGCCCAAAGCTCTGACTGATGGCAACAACGGCACGAACCGGATGGCGACGCGACAACGTGCCGCCCAAGAAGTCCGATGACCCCCAGAACAGGCTCGATAGTCCGGCGATAAGCGCTGTCACCGATGTGAGGGTAGCTACTGAACGACTTGCTCACTGACCTACGGGCTTTGTGGTGGAAATGCTCGTAACGTCTAGCCGTGCCTTCTGACCGTCCCGTCCCCGCACCGTTCGCTGCGGCCTGCGAACGGTTGCGGCATTTGGTGTACCGGCCTGAATTCACTGTGCGAGAAGCACCCGGACCTGCCCGCCTGGCTCCCTTTTCATTTGCTCAAACCGCCGACATCGACCGTCACGATGAACCGGTCGGTTCGGGACGTTTGGTGATTTTGCATGACCCGGTGGGTCAAGAAAGCTGGGAAGGCACCACTCGCGTCATCGCGTATGTGGATGCCGACATCGATATCGAGATGGCCTCTGACCCAGTCTTGCCGGAAGTGGGTTGGACCTGGCTACTCGAGGCTCTGGAAGATGCAGATGTGCAGGTTGATGCACTTGGGGGAACCGTCACGTCGGTGGTATCAGAGTCATTTGGGGTGATGGATGATCGACCGCTGGAAGCTCGATTGCAAGTGCGCGCCTCATGGACGCCCCGTGGAACTGAACTCACCCCACATGCAAATGCCTGGGCGTTGTTAGCGGCAGCAGCCTGTGCGCTCCCGGATACGACTCCGGGAGTAACCCAGCTTCGTTAGTCGAGTTAGCTGATCAGACCCGAACGCATCGCCAAGGCCACCATCTCTGCACGGTCGCCTGTGCCCAGCTTGCGTGCGATACGAGCAAGATGACTCTTGACCGTCAGCGCGGACAATCCCAGTTCCTCACCGATGCCCTTGTTGGAGCGACCTTCGGAAACGGCCTGGAGCACCTCGACCTCACGGCTGGACAATTCGTCTGGTGCCGGGCGAGATGCACCTCGCTGCAACGGAACAACGTTTCGCGGGGTGTGAGACCGTCGCGCACCTGCAGCAACGACGTATCCGCGCACACCTGCAGTCAATGCCGCCTTCACGGCAAAAGCATCATCGCGACCGGTGATGATCACGACGCGGCGCCAGTGCATGGCCCGCAATTCGGCGATCATCGGCAAGATCGGTCCCTCAGCAGCGGTGCCATCGACCACCAATAGGTCGTGCGAGCCGTCCAGGCGACCCTTGCTGACAGCGTCTGATTGCCCAGACGCTTCAACCACTGTTCGGGCACCAAATGCGCGCAAACGATGACTGAGTGCGGTCAATCGCATGGGTTCGGAACTGACCACCATCGCGGTGAATCGAGAGCGCGTAGGAGCCAGTGGCATGTGATGGGTCCGATCGACCGTGGTTGTCACTGAGGCCTCCTGCACGAGTTTCACCGCGGCTGTGTCGGGGTACACCTGCCGTGTAGGGGTTTGTCTCGACCGGTTTTGGCAGTTACTTGAGGCAGTGATTGCGGTGTCACTCGTACGTGTGACACCGCCTTACAAAGATCGAACTTTGCCTTGGTCAAAGCTGAGAGAGGAAAAAACGACATCTACTAAACGATCCCTTAATACGCCGTGTCTCAAAATCCATTTGAGGCCGCTTACCGTTTAATAGAAGGCATTCCCCCGACGACTGAGGAGAATTCGTGACCGGCACTAAGACCGTTCGTAAGAAAAAGGCCAATCGCGCTACCGGCCATGCCGATGTTGTCGTTCACACTCATTCCATGACCCCGGCAGAACGCGCACTACGCGTCGGCCAATACCCCGTCGTGATCTGGATGACCGGGCTCTCGGGTTCCGGCAAGAGCACCCTTGCTGACGCTGTCGAGACAAAACTGTCCGAACTTGGTCGCACCACCACCATTCTTGATGGCGACAATCTGCGCACTGGTCTCAACAACGACCTCGGTTTCTCGGAAGAAGATCGACGGGAAAATGTCCGCCGCGTAGGCGAGGTAGCGAAGCTGATGTGCGATGCCGGAGTCATCCCGATCGTGGCGCTGGTTTCCCCGTTCGCTGCTGACCGCGATGCTGTGCGTTCCATCCTGGGTGACGATCAATTCATCGAAGTCTTCGTTGACACTCCGATTGAAACCTGTAGTGACCGCGACCCCAAGGGTCTGTACCGACGCGCGAAGGCAGGCGAAATCGCGAACCTGACTGGCGTCGGTCAAGATTACGAACCACCAGCCCGACCCGAAGTTCACGCTCATGGCGATACCGATCTGTCGGCTAACGTCGACCTGGTTATCGAGCAGGTACTGGCCCGCCAAAACGGCCCTCGGTAATGCCTGAGCTCATTCTTCATATTGGACGACCAAAGACCGGGACAAGTACTTTCCAACACCTCCTCTGGCAGAACAAAGAACGATTGCCAGAACTTGGTATCGGTTATCCCACCTTCAATCGGTCCCATAACCATTTCGAGATCGCTGGCCTGGAACGTCCGCTGGATAACGTTCTCAATCTGAGACGCCAGATCCGGACAGAGGACGACCGGCAACAGCTACGTGCGCGAGTCCGAGCCGACGTCGAACGCCTCGGCAAACTAGACACCAACGTCACCATTCTCACGTCGGAACACCTATCGAATAACGTGAGCCGGGCCAAGATTCAAGGAACCTACGACCTACTCGCCGGCACTCACGACCGGATGAAGGTGGTGTTCTTCATCCGACGTTCTGATTACCTTGCCCCCTCGTACTACGGTCAGCTCGTTGAGGCGGCCGTTCCTGACGCCTTCGATGAGGACTTCGTTCGTTTCTTCTGGCCACAGTTCGACCAGCGTCCATTGTTCGACAACTGGACATCGGTCTTCGGCAGAGAAAATGTCGTCGTTTACCCCTACCTGGAGCGGTTCAAGGGTGAGCGTGATGCCGTCAATACCCGCCTGTTCGAACAAATGGGTATTGCCTGGCCACCTCCAGATTTTGACGAGTGGGATGGAGACGAAGATCGAAACCCTTCGTTACAAGCGGAACAAGCCGCGTATCTCTACCGGCTCAATGCCGATGTACCTCGATTCCGGCGGGACAACACCACCAACGCCAAGATGCGCAAACTCCTACTGGATGAGATCAAACAGCGTTACGGCGGTGGTTCGATCACGCTGCCTGCATCGGTAAAGGACGCTCTAGACGAGATTGCTCCTGCCGCATCCATCGTTGATCACCTGGACGGATTGTCGACTCCACAGGCCGCCGAGTGGCAAGAATGGCTCGATCAACCACCCGCACCAGAAGGCGATCAGCCACCGGTCAGCGAAGAACAGCTTGAGGCAATCAAGCAAGAGCTCTTCGCCCCTAACGGACCGATTCTCACCAACGGGGCGTTGCCATACGACGATGTCCGCCCACTGAAGAAGTGGGCATCACGTGCACGTAATCGGGCAAAACGTCTGCGCCAAACTGACCAAGCGCAGTAAGACCAGAATCAGCTAATTCGATCTTCAGCAC
>JBDHZU010000030.1:0-17055 GCA_039812085.1 Candidatus Nanopelagicales bacterium
CGTAGTGCCCAGTGACCACACCGTCGTACCCAAGGTCCATCGCCCGCTGCAAGACAGCCGCGAACTTGATTCGCTCATTGCACCGAAGGCATGGATTGGGGGTACGTCCCACTGAGTATTCGCTGATGAAGTCATCCATAACCGCCTCAGCGAACTCCTCGGCCATATCCCAGACAAAAAACGGGATACCGATGACGTCAGCAGCCCGACGCGCGTCGTGAACATCGGCCAATGTGCAACATCCCTTGGCACGTCCACCAGGGATCTCACCAGCCTTGGCAGCCAATGCCAGGTGCACTCCGGTGACGTCATGACCGGCTTCCTTGGCGCGAGCGGCAGCCACCGCCGAATCGACCCCACCCGACATGGCCGCGATCAAACGCAGTGGGGTACTCATACTGTCGCTCCAACCTCAGGTCGACGACGCCGACTGGCCGTTGCGCGACGGACTCGTTCCACAGCTTCCGGCAAAGCAGCCAAGGCCGCCTGGACATCTTCCTGAGTGGAACTCCAACCAAGACTGAGACGCAAGGAGCCTCGGGCGATATCTGGATCAATCCCCATGGCCAACAAGACATGGCTGGGCTGTGGGATTCCGGCATTGCAGGCACTCCCGGCCGAACACTCGATGCCTGCTGCATCGAGCAGCATCAGCAGCGCATCGGACTCCGTGCCCGGAATGCTGACATTGAGGATGCCAGGCACTCGCTGACTTGCCGCACCGTTAACGATGGCATCGGGAAACTCCGTGACAATCCCCTCGGCCAATTGGTCGCGTAGCGCAGCGATTCGTTGCGCCTGCTGCGCTTGATCAGCCACGGCGTCGGTCAATGCGCTGGACATACTGGCCGTCAGCGGTGCGGACAAAGTGCCGGAACGCAGATTGCCTTCCTGCCCGCCACCATGCATCTGGGCGACGAGTTCCAGGTCGTGTCGAACGAGGGCACCGATTCCGACCGGACCACCGAACTTGTGCGCCGACACGCTAAGCGCGTAAGGACCAGTCAGTTGCGATGCAGGTGTGGTCATCCATGCCACGGCCTGGGCAGCATCGGTATGCAGCGGAATGCCTGCCCGCTCGCACAGTTCACTGATCGCGGCGATGGGCTGCACGACGCCGGTCTCGTTGTTGGCCCACATCATCGTCACCAAGCTGATCGAGTCACCTTGCTCAGCCAGAACGGTTGCGAGCTGATCGGTGTCGATAACCCCATCGCGCGTGACATCAATGAGGACCAGTTCGGCTTGCCCACTGTCTCTTAAGGCACGGGCCACATCGAGGACCGCATGGTGCTCAATCTGTGAGGAAACGATGACGGTGCGGGCTGGGTCTACCGCTTGCCTTTGGGCATGGATTCCGCGAATCGCGAGGTTATTGCTCTCCGTACCACCGGAAGTGAAGATCACTTCGCTGGGTCGTACATCCAGCGCGTGCGCAATTGATTCACGCGCCTCTTCCACTGCCCGGCGAGAGCTACGCCCCGTGGTGTGCAAGCTGGACGGGTTGGCTTCCTGTTCGGTCTGCCGGACGAACTCGCTGACTGCACCTGGTCGCATCGGAGTTGTCGACGCATGATCGAGGTAATGGCGGAACGCCTCGGGGCGCGCAACAGCGTTCTCGGTCACCGAATGAGTGTAGGCGTCACAGGATCTGGCCGTAGTCGGCTGTAATCACATCTGCCACCAAACGGGCAGGAATCTGGGCATCAGCAAAGCTGGCACCACCGTCGGTTGGGAACGTCGAACGATGGTCTTGACCTGATGTTGAGGAATGAGTGGTGGCCTGTACACCCTGTTCAATATCGCGAACTCCTGGCACTGCGGCTGCTGCTCGACCGACGGCACGGTTGATCGCCATGACACGTTCATCGGAGGTTGGATCTCCCGTTCGAGCAGGTGCCACCCAGTAGATGCGTTGCGCACCAGCATCAATCAGGGCTGTAGAGACGACGGCGACTCGGCGGGCGTATTCGTCCTCCCACTCGGGACTGGCCGGGCTGAGAGTCTGACCGTTGTGGGTCATCTGCCCAGTGTCGTAATAGCCCAAGGCCATCACGACGGCCTGCGACTTCAACCGGTGAACATCGTCGCTTCCCAATGCCAGCCAGTTGACGAACTCTGGGCTAGTCATCCCCGAGCGCGGCTGCACGTCTTGTTGCACCCGAACCAGTCTGCGGTCACTAGAGAGATCGTCGAGCTGCTGACCAAGGAATGCGGAACGTTCGTCACCGGCGACCAATACACGCAACGGATCAGAAACCGTGGGCACCACTTTGGTCGGCTCGAACCGAGCACCAGGCAACGGTGCTTGCTGCTGCAGCGACGAGTTATACGCCGGAAGCACCGGCCCAGAACCGTCGGTGAGTGACTTGCCATTGGTGGCATCCCACTCGTGGCCGAACACGCTGGAAAGCAACTTGGATGGCCGATCGAGCCACAGCGCACTACTGAATGCATCGACCTTGCTCAAGACACCGACCACAGCAGTACGAGCCGCACCAGGCTTCATCCCTTGCGCGCTATGCAACGCCGCATGAGAGTCGAGCAGCAACAGGGCCAAGGCAGCGATAGCGACGATGGCAACAACATGGCCAACGGACCGACCCTTGCTGGACAAGATCCGCTTGACCTGACCAGTACCACCGGACACCGCCGTGCCAAGTTCATCCACGACACGAATGCCCAGATCCGTGATCTCTTCCCGAGACTTCGTCGATCGGCTCATGAGAATCCAAATGAGATCGGGGCCTGGACGGCCTGCGGACCCACGATGGCGGCAACCACGATGATCAGTACGACGAGGACTGCGGCTCGACCCGCAACAGACATCGAGCCCAGTCGAGCAGTGGCACTGCTTGCCCATGAGCCAGGCAGCCAATTGATCCCGATCGCACAGGTCACAAGCACGATCGTGGCCGGGGCAACGACCAAGCTGGGTGCGGTCCAGCCAGTGAATAGTCGCCCGAGCAGTTCGACAAATGCCGGTGCAGTAGGACTACGGAATGCCGCCCATCCCAGACACAAGGCAATAAAGGTCAGCAACCATGCCACGGGCAGCGGTCGACGAACGGCGGCAATCCGATCCCACACCGGAGTAACGAACGGACCGGTCCTCGCTGCGATCCGATTCCACCATTGCGCCATCCGGCCAGGTTCTCGGATGACCTCGACGCCATCCTCGAGCGACTGGTCGTGCGTCAGCGTGGCGGTCGCGCGTTCCCGTAGCTCGTTGCGTTGCTGATCGACGGCAACCAGATCATCGAAAGGACGTAAGTCAAGCTGCACTCCACGAGCTCGTTGCGCACGTTCGGCCGCGAGCACTTCTTCTCGATAAGCCTGTCGCTGATCTGCCCGACGTTGGATGCGTACCTGCTCACCGTGCCGGGAAGCCGCACACTGCACGGCAGTTGCCGTTGCCAGGATCACTCCTGCGAGAACCACTGGGCTCCGTGCGCCGTACCAAGCTGTCATCGCAACCGCAGTTGCGGTGAAGGCCAACGGGACCGATCGAGCACTCAACGGAATAAAGATCCGATCGGTGAACCAGCCCGTCACGGTCATCAACCAACGGCTCCAGAAATCGACCATGCTGACGGCTCGCAGCGGCCGGTCGAAGTTCACTGGGACTCGCAGACCCAACAGGATCACGATGGCAATGACGAGGTCTGTGTACCCAGACAAATCGCAGAACAACTGGCCGACAAACCCCGTCATCCCCAAGAGAACATCTGGGGCCGAATGCGCGTTAGGTGAACTGAACACGGGGTCCACCACTCGAGTGCCGATCATGTCCGCCAATACGACCTTCTTCACCAAGCCGGTGACGACGAACACCATTGCCACGTCGATCCGAAGATTCCGTGGACTACGCGGTCGTTTCAGTTGCGCAAAGAAATCGTCGGACCGAATGAGTGGACCAGCGACCAAGGTGGGAAAGAAAGTCGCGTAGGTCGCGTAGTCCAACAGCGCCGCGCGGCGCACCCGGCGGGCATGGACATCCAGCAGATAACCGACCGCCTGCAACGTCACGAAAGCCAATCCCACCGGCATGATCAGCCCAAGGACTGGCAGTGAGGTCGACAAACCAATCGCTGACAACGCCGAAGCTGCGGAATGAATAAAGAAGCCCAACAAACCGAAAACCGCGTAGAGGCCAATATTCAAGGCGATGCCCACCGTCAAGAGTCGCCGAGCTACACGTGGCGGGCTAGCCGCAATTCGAGTAGCAAACACGTGGTTGGCAAAGACGGCGACCACGAGCAGCGATACCCAACGCCAGTCGAAGGTGGCATAGAAAACCAGGGAGGCCCCCACCATGAAGCCCTTCCAGGCCGACGGATGAGGAACCAACATCCAAGAGACGACAAGTACCGCAACGAAGAACGCTGCGAAACCCATCGTCGGAATCAACACCGCACCACGTTACGAAAGAAATCCCCCAACTCAGCGACGACACAACACGGCAGGGATTCCCTGCCCCGATACGGGGAAGCCAACGCGCAATCCGGTCACATAGAAGCAACCATGGGCAAGTGACCGGATCTTCTCGTACCCGCACGACGCTTATCGTCGGCCTGCTCACCTTGTGTCTCGCCATCGTGCTGGGCCTCACCGCCTTCAAGACCCAGCAATCAAGTGACCTTGGCCAGCCCACCCTCGGCTCCGAAGGCGCCTACAGCGGAGAGGTCTACACCCCGCCCACCGCCTTCTACGATCCTCCGCCAATTCCCGCAGGTACCCCAAACGGCACCGTGCTACGAACAGAGAAAATCGAGGGCGCACCCAGCGGGGTGGAAGCTGATCGCATCCTCTATGTCTCAGAAGACAACCAGGGCAAGCAGATCGCGATTTCTGCGTTCTACGCACAACCCTCAACTCCCCCGGTCAACTCCACGCGCTACCCATTGGTCGCCGTCGCTCATGGCACGACAGGTGTGAGTGCAGGTTGTGGAATGTCCACCGGTCCATTCACCCCGCACAGCACGGGAGCGGAGTACTGGGGATTCATCATCAACTCGATGGTCAATGCGGGTTATGCCGTCGTTGCCACCGACTACGAAGGCATGGGTGCACCGGGCAAGACTCCGTACCTCATGCGTAAGCAGGCCAAGGACGTGCTCGACTCGATCCGAGCCACACTGCACTTCAAGAGTGGTGTGGTGAACCCGCAGGAGATTGCGCTGTGGGGGCACTCCGAAGGTGCTTACGTCACTCTGACGACGGCTGATCAAGCCGCCCAGTACGCACCGGAATTGACCATCCGGGGCGCGGTCAACGTGGCTCCGGGCTACATCCCGCCGATGAAGGCATCGTCCACGATCTTGACGACTCAAACCGCTGATCAGAAGGCCAGCCCTCGCTCGGGGTACATCACCACCTTGAGTACGTCCTGGCTAATGAACTACCCCGACCTGTTCAAGCCCTCGGACTTCTATACCCCGGTGGGCGAGAAGATGGTTCCCGAAGCAGCAAAGGTTTGCCAAGGAGCCATGCTCAAGGCGCTACCGGACACCTTCGGAACGTATTTCCAAGCGAGCCTGCCTGCCTCGTTTACCAAGGTTGCGGCAGAAAACTTGCCCATCACCACCAAGACTTCTATCCCTTTGCTGTTCGTCCAGGGAATGAAGGACACCGGCATCGTTCCGCAAGCCACCTGGGCGTTGGCACAGGAATCGTGCAACTTGCGTTCGACCGTGCAGATGCTCGACTACCCGAATGACACTCACCGATCGTCGGCGTACACCTCACAACCACAGGTGTTCGACTGGCTCGGTGCCCGAATGAGTGGCCAACCCGCCACTAACCAGTGCAAGGAGCTCGGATGATCATCGCGGCTGGGCTCACTGCCCTTGCACTTGGCACGCTGGCAACATTTGGTCTGATCAATCGACCAGACAACACCCGCACTCTCGGAACCGACTTCGCCACCGCCTTGCCACTGATTGCGGTCAGCCTGGCAGGTATTGGACCCAAGGGCGTCACCCTCATTTGGGCAGTCCTGGCCACCCTCGCGGTCGGGATCGGCCTGTTCCTTTCAGGTCGGATTCATGTCCCTACCAACAGTGCATTCGCGACAGGCACTCGACTATTTGCCGGCCTGGCCCTACTGGTCGGTCTGTTCCGTTGGCTCATGCCGATCATCGCCAACCAGTCGCGCTTGAGTCAGTGGGCGCTGGTGGTGGCTGTCGCTGCAGCAGCGGCGTGCCTTGCCTACGGACGTACCCGGTTCGGCACTCGTGCATTGCTGGTTCTGGCCATCGCCACAACTGTCGTTTTCCTGTTGCTCGGTATCGCAGTTGGCGCACCTGCCCTTTTGACCAATCCGCCAGTCCCGGTTGAATCCGCACCATTGGCTAAGGCGCTATGGCTGGTCATCGTGGTGGTGCTCGGAGCCGTGATGCCCGCACCCAAGGAGCCAATGAGCGCCGGTCGAATCGGCGCCATTGCCGCCATCATGTTGCTCTGCTTGCTGGGACTGCTGGCAATCTTCTCCGGCTCGATCACCTTCCCGGCACCAGGCGGATACATCCTGTCCGGCTTCACGTCTTACGGGAAGTCCGTCGTGCTGGGGTCAGCTATCGGCCTGATTCCATTGATTGCCGCCGTGGTCGGTGGAGCGTGGATGATCCGACACACCGTCGAAGCCGCAGCACCCGCACGAGAAGCATTTCCATTACTCACCCGTTGGTCGTGGGTACCCACAGCACTGGTGGCCGCAGCAGCAGTCGCACTGTGCTTCGTTCCGATCCTGGTATCCGTCCTGGTTGCCATCGCGGCCATTGCTGGCGCGGTCGGCATCATCGTTGAGAACCGAGTGGTCAAGGCACTGGACTCCGAGTCAGAGCAGGAGTCAGACGAAGAGAGTCAGCCAGAACCCGAGTTCGCATAGACAGAAGAAACGAAGAAGCCCCGGTCCTGCAAAGCAGGGACCGGGGCTTCTTCGTTCGGGATTAACCCTTGCGCTTGGTGACTTCCTCAGTGAGCTGCGGGACAACCTCGAAGAGGTCTCCCACTACTCCGTAGTCAGCCAGCTCGAAGATCGGTGCCTCTGGATCCTTGTTGACCACGACAATGCGCTTCGAGGTCTGCATACCCGCGCGGTGCTGGATCGCACCCGAGATGCCGTTGGCGATGTAGAGCTGCGGCGAGACGGTCTTGCCGGTCTGACCCACCTGGAACTGATGCGGGTACCAACCTGCGTCGGTCGCTGCACGAGATGCACCCACTGCAGCACCCAGACTGTCGGCCAGCTTCTCGATGACCTCGAAGCCTTCTGCTCCGCCCACACCACGACCGCCAGAGACGACGATGGCTGCTTCGGCAAGATCCGGGCGACCGCCCTTCTTCTCTTCAACACGGTTGGTGATGGTGGCGTTGGTTGCCCCCTGCGACAAGCTCACCGAGACGTCCGAGCGATTGCCCGCACCGGCTGCTGCTTCTGGCGCTGCACTGTTGGGACGAACCGTGATCACCGGGGTGCCCGTCGACACCTTCGAGGTCACCGTGACGGTGCCACCGAAGATGCTCTGGGTCGCGCTGAGGTCACTGTTCACACCGATGGCATCCGTGATGAGACCGCTATCGATCTTCACGGCCAATCGGCCAGCGACTTCCTTGCCTTCTGCGGTAGAGGCGATGAGCACTGCAGCCGGGCTCTTCTCAGAGACCAGTTGAGCCAGCACCTCAGCCGCCGGGGCAACCGGGTGGTTGCTCAGTTCTTCGGCATCGGCGACGTAGATGTTCTCTGCGCCGTACTCAGCCAAGGTGGCGGCAGCTTCATCTGCACCACTGCCAATAAAGACTGCGGATGGCTCACCAATGGAGCGGGCCAAGGTCAGCAGTTCTGTGGTGACCTTCTTGACGGATCCGTCAGTGTGTTCGACGAGAACGAGAATTTCAGCCATTGTTCAACGCCCTCCTCAAATGAGCTTCTGCGTGGACAGGTAGTCGGCGATCTTCACGCCACCATCACCCTCATCGGTGACGATCGTGCCTGCGGCACGCGGCGGAACATCTTCGAAAGATTCGACCGTGGACGTTGCTGCTGGCGCTTCGATACCCAGATCGGCAACAGTGACGGTTTCCACCGGCTTCTTCTTGGCAGCCATGATGCCCTTGAAGCTGGGGTAACGCGGTTCGTTGATCTTCTCGACCACGGAGATGACGGCTGGGGTCGAAGCAGAAACTTCGTCGTAGCCATAGTCAGTAACTCGGTGGATCTTGACGTCCGAACCTGCGACCTCGACATTGTTGGCGTAAGTCAGCTGAGGCAGACCCAAACGCTCGGCCACCATCGCAGGCACAACGCTCATCCGCGCATCGGTCGATTCCGAACCGAACACGATCAGGTCGAATCCGCGACCTTCGAGCAGCTTGGCCAGGGCAGCAGACGTCGCGACGGCGCAAGAACCCTTCAGCGATTCGTCGGACAAGTGGATACCTGAATCGGCGCCCATCTGCAGTGCCTTACGAACGGCATCGACAGCCTGGTCGGGACCCATGGTGACGGCGACGACTTCACCGGAGTTGGCCTCTGCGATCTTCAGAGCCTCTTCCACGGCGTATTCGTCGAGAGAGTTGAGCTCGCCTTCACCCTCACGGTTGACAGTCTTGTCATTGGGATCAAGCGTGATGCCTGCCCCAGTGTCAGGAACTTGCTTCACACAGACAGCAATCTTCATGGTCGGTTTTCGACCTCCTGTAGCGGTCAGATGCCCGAAACAAAGGGCGGAACAGTGGCGGAAATACCGCCGGATACCCCGATATTACTCACTAGTAACCAACGGCCCACGCACCCCTTCGTTGTGGGTGTGGCGGCCACCACCAGACGCTTGACCCAGACGCCACAACCGATACGACCTAGGATCTCTGCCTATGACCTCCGAGCCGATCTCGTTGCATGACGTCTTCACCGAAGCAGACGCCTCTCCCGACACCTTGGCGAACCTCGGCCCGTTGCGACCTCTGGCCGGTACGTGGAGTGGGCGTGGAGGTACCGACGATCACCCCATTGCAACTGGCGACGAGATCGAAGGCTTCACCGAGACTTACGACTTACAGCCGCTAGACGCCCAAACCAATGGTCCTCAACTGTTCTACGGCCTGCGCTATCACCAACACATCACGCGCGTGAACGACGTTGAGATGTTTCACGATCAGGTGGGCTATCTGCTGTGGGAACCGGCTGAACAACGCGTGATCATGACGCTGGCTATCCCCCGCGGACAGATCGCCATGGCCCGCGGGACCGTCACCCCTGATGCCAAGACCTTCACCTTGATTGCCAAGGCGGGTTCTCCTTATACCGACATCACCAGCAACGAATTTTTGGACGAGGCCTTCCACACTGCGAGTTGGTCAATCACTTTCACGATTCACGACGACGATTCGTGGTCATACGACCAGACCACGATGTTGGACATCCAGGGCAACGACAAGCCCTTCCGCCATACCGATACGAGCACCTTGACGCGGGTTGCACCACCCACCCCTAATCCATTGGCCTTGGCGGCAGACGGCTCGTGAGCCAGTCGCTGATCCTCACCGGCGAACGCACAGTTCCGGGTATCGCGCGGGAAAACTACTGGTTTCGCCGCCACGAGGTGGCCTACGAGTGGTGTGTCGATCAGCTCTCGCCCCAACTGTCGGACGGCAGCATCGTCGTCGATGCCGGCTGCGGGGAGGGATACGGCCTGCCGCTACTGGCAGATGTCGCCACCACAGTCATTGGCCTGGAACTAGAAGCTCCTGCCGCTATCCATGCGGGAACGCGGTACCAGGATTGTGCGCAGGTGATTCGTGCCAATCTCGATCGAATTCCCGTGGCAACGGGTAACGCTGACGCCCTGGTCAGCATGCAAGTCATTGAGCACCTGTGGGATCTACGCGGCTTTCTGAGCGAAGTCAGGCGGGTGCTTGCACCGGGAGCAACCACGGTGTTGGCAACTCCGAATCGCCTGACCTTCTCCCCTGGTTTGGCTCGTGGAGAGAAGCCCACCAATCCTTTCCACGTGGAAGAATTCGACGCCGATCAACTTCGTGAGTTGGTGACTGCGGCAGGCTTGACCAATGTGCAGCTCTTTGGCGTCCATCACGCAGGAACCGTGGCAGCGTGGGAACGCGAGCACGGCAGCATCGTGAGCGCCCAGATTGCAGCCGTACAAGCCGGTGACGAAACCCCTTGGCCCACTGAGTTGGAGTCCGTCGTCTCACAAGTGACCACGGACGACTTCGTTATCAGCGACGACCCGACGACGATTGATCAGGCAGGCGACCTCATCGTGCTGGCACAGTGCCCGGAGTCGCGGTCGTGAACGAACGTTCGAGCGAATCGGTGGGCACGTTC
Source organism: Candidatus Nanopelagicales bacterium (assembly GCA_039812085.1). Lineage (GTDB taxonomy): Bacteria > Actinomycetota > Actinomycetes > S36-B12 > UBA10799 > JBDHZU01. The sequence goes on from JBDHZU010000030.1 coordinate 10,346, forward strand.
TGTCTTGTCCTGCATTCGCATCTTCCCTGGGTCGCCCATCACGGCAACTGGCCAGTAGGTGAGGAATGGCTCTATCAGGCATGGGCCGAGTCCTACGTGCCCGTCGTAGAAGTCCTGGATCGACTTGCTCAACAAGGGCATCGGAACCTGTTAACGCTTGGAGTCACCCCCGTCTTGGCGGCCCAACTGGACGATGCCTATTGCCTCGAACAATTCCGCACCTGGTTGGGTTTCTGGCAACAACGGGCAAGCCACTTCGTCAGCCAATCGGATACCGATACCCGCCCAGTCGCTGTGCATGAACTTCAGTTGGCCAACCACCGCGCACAACTGGCAGACACTCGTTGGCGGCATGGCGCTGCACCCGTCTTTCGCAGTCTCGCCGACGCCGGGACGATTGAGCTGTTGGGCGGACCAGCCGCGCACGGTTTCCAACCGCTACTGGACGATCCGGTCGCAACCTTTGCCCTGAACGCCGGGTTGGATGATGCCCGCATCCGGCTCGGCCGCGAACCTGCCGGAATTTGGGCTCCAGAGTGCGGCTACCGACCTGGCTTGGAACATCTCTACGCCGAGGCTGGTGTCACCCACTTCATGGTGGATGGACCGACGCTGCGACATGTCGGCCGTGACCATGCAGATGCTTGGACTGTCGGCGATACCGATGTGGTCGCCTTTGGCCGAGACCTCGAGGTCAGCTATCGCGTGTGGTCTCCACGACGCGGCTACCCCGGTGGACCGTTCTACCGCGACTTCCATGCCTTCAATCACGAGTTCGGCATTCGTGACCGTCGAGTGACCTCGACTCGAACCCCCAACCATGAGAAGGCGCCCTACGATCCGGACGCTGGTCTACACGCGGTAGAAGCGGATGCGCAGGACTTCGTTGACACCGTCGTGCGTCGACTACGCCAGCTATCGAGTGAGCGTGGTCGTCCGGGCCTGGTGGTTGCCGCCTACGACACCGAGCTGTTCGGCCACTGGTGGCACGAAGGTCCTGTTTGGTTGGAACGCATCCTGCAACTTCTGCCAGAAGCAGGCGTGAATGTCACCACTTTGCAAGGCGCGATCGAGTCCGGTGCGGTTGCCGGGCGAGTGGACCCAGAGAACGGTTCCTGGGGATCCAACAAGGACTGGTCTGTCTGGAACGGCGAAGCCGTTACCGACCTGGTGGCTGACAACGACCAACTGCAGCGGGACTGGCGCAAACTCGTCGCCGATCACGCCAGCACTGGCCGTGATACCGCCCTCGATCAGCTCGCTCGGGATGCTCTGATGGCCTTGAGTAGCGACTGGGCGTTCATGGTGACGAAGGATTCCGCTGCCGACTATGCCCGTGAGCGGCATCGTCACCATCACGAGTCATTCCGGCGACTTGCTCGTGCGATTGAGACCAACTCTGGCGAGACCGCGCACATCGTGGCGACGCAGCGAGCAATCGACGGTCCGTTCGGTTGGCTGGATGGGCGTACGCTTAATCACGCTATTGGTTGAGCCATGAAGATCCTGCATGTGTCGTGGGAGTACCCACCGATCATCTACGGCGGCTTAGGACGACACGTCGCCGCGTTGACCGCTGCACAATCTGCTCTTGGACATGACGTTCACGTCCTCACCCAGCATCCAGCAGGCACGGATCGCGTCGAACTCACCAACGGGGTCACTGTGCATCGGGTCAGCTCACTCACCCCACCGGTCGTGCGGGAAGCAACCAGCATCATCGGATGGACGCAACAACTCGATCATGCTCTGGCGGAAGAACTTCCGTCGTTGCTGGCCTCGATTGATCCCGACATCGTGCATGGCCACGACTGGGTGGTCGAAGCTGCGATGGAACGCGCCGCCAGCCTTGGTCGCACCACCGTACTCACGGTGCACGCCACCGAGGCGGGACGCCACAGTGGATGGATCCACAACGATGTCAGCCGAACTGTCGATGCCGCTGAATGGCGAGCGACCCAGCGGGCAGACCGATTGGTGGTGTGTTCGTCATCGATGCAGCGCGAAGTAAGTGGGCTGTTTGAGCGGGATAGTTCCGAGATCGATGTCATCCCAAATGGAATCGACCTCACGCAATGGCAGATCGAGCCAACCGAGCGGGTGCCACACCAGATCGCCTTTGTCGGTCGGTTGCAGTGGGAGAAGGGCGTTCAGGTTCTCCTGGCAGCAATCGCCCGCATTCGCCGCACCCGAGAGGTCACTGCAGTGATCGCTGGCACAGGAACTTTCGCTGATCAACTCCATGAACTCGTCGATGAACTCGACCTGCACACGGTCGTCACCATGACCGGTGCGATCGATGATCCAGCAGTGAAGCAGTTGGTGGCGCAGTCGGCGGTGTCTGTTGTTCCGAGTCTGTACGAACCGTTTGGGATGGTGGCGCTGGAAGCAGCAGCCTTGGACACCCCACTGGTGGTAACCCATGTTGGAGGTCTCGGCGACATCGTCGAGGACAAAGTGACTGGTCGAGTCGTTCCGGCAGATGATCCGGCCGCTCTCGCCGCTGCGATTGACGAGACTCTTGCCCATCCAGAGCAAGCGGCGCAGCGCGCCAAACGTCTACGCCAGCAGGTCGCTGATCGGTACGCCTGGACAAGCATCGCCCAGGCACTCACGCAGACCTACGACCAGGCCATCGCGCATCCACGTTCACCGGCAACGGCCTCAATTGAAGCGCCGAGCCGCCCAGATATCGATCTACTGGCTGAACTCCGGTAGACCCAAGTCACGGTCGTCACCGGTCAGCACAACAACAACTGGCTTACCCAATCGCTCCCAATCCGACAGCGCTTCGCTCATGACTTGCAGTGCAACGTCGAATCCGGCGGGGTCAGCCTCGGCATAGGAAGCGGCATCTCGCCAAACAATGACGGTTCCGTTTTCTGACTCTGGGGCGACATCGGACAAACAGTCGGCCAGGGCGTCCCAGTTTCCCCCAAAGTAACTCGGGAAATCGAAGGCCTTCGCGCAGGCGTTGAGGAATGCCCGTTTGGTGGGCTCTTTCGGCTTAATCCGAATCAGTTGCCAGCCTGCCCGACGAGTCGCTGACCGCCATACGTCTGAACTCGGTGCATCTGGCCATTGACGCAGGCCATCGGGAGACTGCTTACGCAGGATGTCGATGACGGTACGGACTTCTTGCGGATCTGGGCCGTCCTCAGCCGGGTCATGGGCCGTCATTGGATGACCTCGGAGAAGCTTTGGTAGTGGTCATCGGTATAGAACCGAGACCCGTTTTGGCCTGCCACGATTCGGCGGGCACCTCGGTCGGACGAGCCGGGAGTTTCCACTGTGTATTCGGTATAGAAGCCACTGCGCTGTTGCGGCAGGACCCGTTCCCGATTGCTGAATACCGTTCCGTCCTTGCGATATGGGAATGGCCCTCCAGAGGCGATCAAACTCAACGTCTGTTGGGCTTGACTGGGCAGTTCACCCACGGTGATGGTCGACAGGTTCGTGGTGGGAGAAGCAGGCGCTAACTGGCCATCGGTTTGTCCGCCACTGCCATTGTTGGTTGTCGGCGACGCAGCCGCAGTGGTGCGTTCTGCCGTGGCTGTCCGACTCGTCCAGGGACTCGCGCTACGCGAGGTCGTCTGTGCGGTCGGGGTTCCTTCGTTCGATGAACTGCTACTCGGCAGTACTAACCACATGAGCAGTGCGCCCAGCACGGCAGCACCAACGATCGTCAGGATCATCCGCGATCGGTTCATGGAAATCTGCTCAGCCACCCGCGCATCGTGGCATGACCTGGACGGTTCAGGCGCGCTGCACTGCCTCGGCTGCCACAGCAGTCTTGCGCGCAATGTCTGCCAAATCGATCCGGCGCTGCTCGTCGGCGTCCCACTGTTGCTTACGGTTCTTCAACACCCGGGCAGGCACCCCACCCATCACCGAGAACGGCTCCACCTCACCACGCACAACCGCATGAGCGGCCAGGACCGAACCGTGGCCGACGAATGTTCCGCGCAACACCGTGACCTTGGCCCCCACCCACACATCGGGACCAATTCGTACTGGGCTCTTATTCAGACCCTGGTCCTTGATGTTCATAGTGATGTCATCAATGCGGTGATCGAAGTCGCAGACGTAGACCCAGTCGGCGATGATGCAGGATCCCCCGATCTCGACATCGAGATAGCTCTGCACCGTGTTGTTGCGACCGAAGACGGTTTTGTCTCCAACCCGAAGCTGGCCTTCATGGGCATACAGCAGGTTGCCCGGGCCGAAGTGAACCCATCGACCAATAACCAATCGGCCATAGCCGGGACGAGCCGTCAAACTGCAATTCTTGCCGATGAACACCATGCCCTCGGTGATGACGTCAGGATGCCGCAAACGGAACATCAGAAGTCGCCAGTAACGCAGCAAATACCAAGGCGTAAACGCACGATGGCGGATCACCCAACGCAGGCTGGCCCAGGTCAGATAGCGAGCTTGTCGGGGGTCACGCCGACTCGCCACCCATCGAGCACGCCAGGAATGAGATGACACGGATTCGTCGCAGATAGCTCGATCGTTACGGCTTGGTGCCGGTGACGCAGACGTTGTAGAACAACCCGTCCGGCACAACCTTGGACCACACGCGTTCGTCCATGGCGGCTAATGCCATCCAGCTTCGGTAGGCGAAGTGCGCCCAGTTCCAGCCCAGCACCCCTGGACGAACGGCCGCTTCAAACGTACGGACGGGCCAACCGAACCACGATGCAGTCAGTTCTTCGGTCACGGTGTTCACGTCCACCGCCCCGGCGCGCATCGCAATTCGACGCAGCTTGGCGGGCTCGAAGGTGTGGATGTCAACGACAGCTTCCAGCCGGGCAGCACGCGAACTCTCTTCCAGTTCCGGCAAAGACTTGGTGAATCGATCCTTCACCACGGGAACGTTGGCGAGCTGAGTGGTGGTCCACCACGTCGCCTGTGACAGTTTGCGAGCGACGATGTCACCGTGCGCTGTGGGTTCACCGCAGAACACGAATCGTCCGCCTGGCTTGAGTACTCGCAGTGCTTCCCGCAATGACTGTTCGACATCAGGGATGTGATGCAGCACTGCGTGCCCGATAACGAGATCGAATGAGTTGTCCTCGTACGGGATGCGTTCAGCATCAGCAACCCGACCTTCGACCTCAAAGCCGAGCCCACGGGCATTGCGCTGGGCAACCTCAACCATTCCGGCCGAAATGTCCGTCACGGCAGCAGACTTCATCACGCCCGCTTGATGCAGGTTCAAGGTGAAGAAGCCGGTGCCACAACCGATCTCCAGGCTGCGTTCGTATGGCCAGTCTTGTTCGCCAGCGATATGCACGAAGCGATCTCGCGCATAGTCGATGCAACGTTCGTCGTAGGAGATCGACCATTTCTCGTCGTAGGTCGATGCTTCCCAATCGTGGTAGAGCACGTTGGCTAGGCGCGGATCGGAATACGCCGCCTCAAGTTGCTCGTCAGTGATGTCGTCAGTCACGACTTTGAGGTCATCAGTAGTGGGAACGGTCTTCACAGCCATGGGGTTATTGTCCTTCGAATGTCGCTTGTCCGGGGCCATTCGCCAGGAATGACTCCATACCAATGGTTCGATCCTTTGTGGCAAAGAGTTCGGCGAACTGCATGCGCTCGATTTCCAAGCCGGTCGCCAGGTCTACTTCGGTCCCCCGATTGATGGCGTTCTTCGCCGCACGCAAGGCATACGCCGGACCGTTGACCAGAGTGCGGGCAAAGTCCAGTGCCTGTTCGTACACCTCGTCCGGGGCACACACTCGATCGGCTAAACCAATCGCCAATGCTTCTTCGGCGTCCACGAAACGTCCGGTGAAGATGAGCTCCTTCGCCTTGGAGTTGCCGACCAATCGTGGGAGTCGTTGAGTGCCGCCCGCTCCGGGAATGATGCCCAACAGAATTTCTGGCAGACCCAACTTGGCGTTATCTCCGACGAACCGGAAGTCGGCACACAACGCGAGTTCCAGGCCACCACCGAGCGCGTATCCCGTCACTGCTGCGATAACCGGCTTGGGGATGTTCGCAACTGCCGTGAATGACGCGGTCAACACCGAGGAACGTTCCAACATCTGCAAGTGCGACCAGTCCGCCATCTCCTTGACATCCGCTCCAGCCGCGAACACCTTGGGGCCGCCGTAGAGGATCACAACCCGCACATCGGTGCGTTCGCTGACCTCAGCAGCAGCCTGTCGAAGGCCAGCCTGGATCGTCGTGTCGAGAGCATTCATCGGGGGTCGGACAAGGGTGATCGTGGCGATGCCATCACTGACATTCACGTTCACCGGGGCCGCAGAGTTTTCCGTCACGAAAGGAAAGGCTACGGGTCGCCCTGTTCAAGCCTTACGCCTCATCGACCGATGTACAGGTTGTGTCCGCAAGAACGCTGTGTGTACGGGTGGGCGTCGGGCTCGGCGCCCTAGTTGTGGCGGGCGCTCTGGTTGAAGGATTGGGTTCTCAACTGACGGCAACGGACGTTGGCACTACTCAACAGGCCAGCACCACTGCAGTCGCCCATTTGAAGGTCGGCAATCGCAGTAAGAAGAAGCTCAAGCGCCACAAGGGCAATCTCACAATTAAGAAGGCTGGAACCGTCATCGACGGATACGACGTACGTGGATTCGTCGTTATCGCCGCACCTAAGGTCACGATCCGCAATTCGGTGATTCGTGGCGGAACGGCCACGGGCAATACCGGGTTGCTGAGTATCAGCAGCCCGAAGGCCA
>JBDHZU010000031.1:0-16406 GCA_039812085.1 Candidatus Nanopelagicales bacterium
GAATGGCAAGACGTCGGTCAGGCATTCAAGGATTTCGCCGCCCAACTCGGTGAGCACTTCAAGGACAACGATGCTGCAGTTGCTGCACAGCAGGCTGCCGGTGATGCAGCCACCCAGGCGGGTGCTGCCGCGGATGAGGCCATCGGCCGGGCACAAGAAGCCATGCAACAGGCTGAACAGGCCGTGCAAGATGCCACGGCCCAGGCGCAGGCTGCCGGGGAAGACGCACAGAACAGTGATTCGTTCGCCAAGGCGAAGGAGTCGGTGAACGATGCGGTCGAAAAGGCGAATGCTGCTTTCGATGAGGCTGTGACCAATGCGAAGAATGCATCGAACGATCCTGAGGTGGCAGAGAAGGGCAAGGCCGCGCTCAACTCGTTGATTGAGGCACTCAAGGGTTCGCTGGACAACCTCAAGCAATAACAACACACCTTTCAGCGCTCACCCCTCAGCAGCCACGCCTTTGGCAGGCTCTGAGGGGTGAGTTCTGACCTGGTGGCTGACAGCGCTGGCGCGCAGTCATTGTTGGGCTGGGCGTCGCTGCTAATTGCCTGCACGTGCTTGGTCGTTGTCGTCTACCACTCGATGCAGAAGCCTCGTCTTGGACTGACACCTACCGAGTCTGGATGGGTTGCACGTCCCCGCGAGATCGTCCTCTACCTGCTCACTATTCCGATCCTGCTGTTCGTGTGGTGGGTGCTGCTTGCTGGTGCGCTAACGGTGACTCCCACCAAGCTGACGGCCAGTGGGGTAATCGCCGTCAGCGGCGGAATCGTGGTCGCGGTACGTGTGCTGGCGCATATCTGGGCGGAACCCGGTCATGAACTCGCCAAATCGATTCCCTTGACGTTGATCACCATTCTGATCGTTACGCAATCACCTAACCCCAACCTCAGCGAGCTAGCCGACCAGGTCGCTGATGTGGAGGTGACTCGAACTGCCTATGGGGCTGTCTTAGGGGTTGAGTTGGTGGTCACGGCGCTGTGGTACTTCGTGGGGGTCAGGTACTTGGCGAGGCGGGGTGTATCAGTGGTGGGAGTCGATCCCAATCCACAACCGTTGTCGGAGACTCCTGGTGGAGATACCGAACTACGGCTGATGAGTCGCTACTTGATTGTTGGATTCCTTGGGGCACTGGTAGGGATCGCAATTTTGGATGGCGATGTGCGGGTGGCCGTAGTGTTGCTGGTTGCGGCAGCCATCTTCTGTGGGTTCGTCTTTGCCCGGCGAATGGCAGACACTCGATCGGTGAAGATCGATGCCACCGTTGGTCTGATCATCCCTGTGCTTATGGCCCTGAGTGCTTTGGCCGAGCATTGGGCGCTGACCGCCGTGATCGCTCTCATCGGTCTGTGCGTGTCTGCCCTGTTGGCTCGGGGTATTCGAACGCCAATTGGTTGGTTGTATCGGTCGAACGATTCCACTGATTCGGGCAATGACCAGGTGGAAGCTGAATCAGCTGTGGGCCGCGGGTCTGCACCGAGTGAGTAATCAGACCGTCAACTGATGGCGAACGGTATTGGGCGCCTCAAGCACAGCCGCTGCGAGTGGCTCATACCGCGAACGCTGTTCGTTGATAAGCCCGATGCGGGTGCGTCGGTCAAGCAGGTCACTGGTGCGCATCGCGCCCTCTGCCTGAACCGCCCACGCGAACTGTGCGTGGAGTAGTCCAGTAGGTGTATCGCTGGGAGCAAGGTCGGCGACCAACCGTGCCTCGTTGCCGTATCGGCGAATCAATTCCACTGGCACATCTGCCCGGGCGCTGGCCGGCCCTGCTCCCACCAAGGCAATGTCCCGGGTGCGGCAGCGCACGTCAGTTATCCGGTCTACTGCGTCAGAAGCCATTCGCCGGTAAGTCGTCAGCTTGCCGCCGGTCACTGTAATGACATCTCCAGATTCACCGACGACAAGATGGCGGCGAGAAATGTCAGCAGAGGACTCGGCGCCAGAAGTCGAGATGAGGGGTCGGAGTCCGGCATACGTTCCAACGACATCGTCGGTGGTAACCGGCGTGGCAAGGGCGGTGTTGAGGACGGAAAGGATCCACTGGACGTCTTCGATCGGAGCGCTGGGAACGGCGGGAATTTCTCCCGGGACAGCGACATCGGTCAGTCCTACATACAGCAGACCGTTCGCTTGGGGCAGAGCGAAAACGAATCGCCCGATGGTTCCCGGGACTGGAACCGTGAGGGCAGCCGTCGGATTGCCAAGGATCGATGCCGGAAGGATGACGTGACTTCCACGGCTGGGGGATAGCTGGACACGTCGATCCAGTTCGCCAGCCCACACCCCGGTGGCATTCACCACCGTCGTTGCCCTGATCGTGAACTGGCCGCCATCCTGCAGGTCTTCGACCGTTGCACCGCCGGGGCCAAGTTCAACCGCGCGAATGCGGGTAAGGATGGACGCATCGAAAGCGGCGGCAGTCCGGGCAACTGCCGTGACTAATCGGGCATCGTCTTCCAGTTGTCCGTCCCAGCCGATATGGGCTGATTTCAATTCGGTACCCGCCAGCGCTGGAACCTGTTCGATGGCCTCAGTCGCAGTGAGATGTTGGGGAGCAGGCAGGAATGATCGACGAACTCCGGTGGCGCGGCGCAGGGCATCGCCGGCACGCAGCCCGGTCACATTGAGCAGTTCATCGGATCGTTTGGTGTCGGCGAATACCGGGATGAGGTTGGCTAACGGATGAACCAGGTGGGGGGCGATCCGCGTCGCGATCACGGCGCGTTCCACTGCGGATTCCCAGGCAACACCCAACTGACCGCTGGCTAGGTAGCGCAACCCACCATGAATCAACTTGCTGGACCAGCGCGAAGTGCCAAATGCCAGATCGTGCGCCTCGATAAGTGCCACCGATAAGCCACGCGAGGCCGCATCCAGCGCAACTCCAGTCCCGGTGATGCCACCGCCGATCACCAAGACATCGACCGGCCGACCAGCGGCTAATCGATCTCGTTCGCGTTGGCGACGATCAGCGGTCAGCAGGGTCGATGGATCGCCAGGACGAAGGAAATGGACGTTACTCATGACGACCTACTGTCCAGTTCGGCTAACGAGCGAGTGGGGTCGGCGGCGACGTAACCCAACAACATTCGCTCCAATTCGGAGAACGCATGGCCAAGCGGATCGGCGGTGTGGATAGAGCGAGCGGAGAAGACGAAGCTTTGGGCGCTGGCCAACATGGTCAGTGACATCAGGTCGGTATCGCCGTCTCGAATCGATCCATCGCCGTGCGGAGCTTGTCCGTCGGCGAGTAGTCCGCTGATGGTCGCTAGGCCCGTGCGTTGAGTGGTGCCGAGTCGATCCACGATCAATGGCAGAACCGCTTCCGGATCAACGGCAAGTACTCGAGCCAGCACCGGATGGGCGGCGAGAGCAGCCGCCGTCTGCGAGGTGATGTACGCGACGCGTTGAGCGCTGGTGGGCAATGTTTTGGCAGCCTGCATGGACTCGGTCAAGAGGGAGCCGAGTTCTGCAGTCAGAAGAGCAGACAACAGGCTGGGCAGGTCGTCGTACTTGCGGTAGACGGTCATTCGAGACACGCCCGCCCGACGAGCGACATCGGCCAGTGTGGTGCGGCGCACGCCTACTTCCATGATCGAGTCGTAGGCAGCACGCAGAACCCGGTCGTCGGTGATTGCAGTCGCAACGGGGGCTGATGCGGTCGGGGTAGTGTTACGAAGTGACGACATGTGTAACACTGTAACAGTGTGGTGAGGTGATCGCGAGTAACACGATTTGCCAGCCACACGGCAAAGACCTCAATTACCCAGGGAACCCGACATGACGCGTTATGACGACGACACCGCCCGATGGGGTGTGCCGACTGAACCGATCACCATCTCTGATCGCGCACGTGAATACCTGCACCGGGTTGTCGGGATGAGTGCGCCGCAATCTGCCACCCCTCGACCAGAAGTGATCGCCGCGCCCACCCGTTTGGATGGACAGGTAGTGGCCGATCTCGAACGAGCGGTTCCACACGGAGTGAGCACTGACGACGACGATCGTTTGGCGCACGGGGCCGGGTTTAGTTACCTGGATTTGGTCAGTCGGCGCGGGGCACACCCGCCAGTGCCCGACGTGGTGGTGCATCCAGCCAACGAACAACAGGTCCACGAACTCCTTCAGGTTGCGGTGGCCCGCCAGCTTGCAGTGATTCCGTTTGGTGGCGGAACCAGCGTGGTTGGAGGATTGCGTCCCGAGGATGGCGGACGAGCCGGAGTCGTCAGTGTGGCGCTGGATCGAATGGCCGAACTGGTCGATGTCGATCCGATCAACTCCACGGTCACTGTTGGCCCGGGAATGACAGGTCCTACCTTGGAGCGATTGCTGCAAGCCCGTGGGTTCACGCTTGGGCACTACCCGCAGTCATGGGAGCGAGCCAGTATCGGCGGATACGCCGCAACCCGTTCCGCCGGTCAGAACTCGGCTGGTTACGGCCGATCCAACGACATGATTGAGAAGCTGCGTGTCGTCACGCCGACCGCAACGTTCGCACTAGGAGTTGCCCCAGGTTCAGCGGCCGGACCTGACCTGCGTCAGGTCTTTATCGGCAGTGAAGGGGCTTTCGGCATCATCACTGAAATCACCTTGCGGATTCGTCGCATCCCGGCTGTGACTCGATACGAAGGAGTCATGTTCGGTAGCTACCAGGCGGGACTGGATGCTTTCCGAGAACTGTTGGGACGTCGTGCGCGAGCGGATCTCATGCGGTTGTCTGATCCAGAAGAAACCGAGACCAATCTGACGATGGCGTTACAGGGTCGTACCGCGCAGATCTTCGACCGTTATCTGTCACTGCGACGGATCGGTGAGGGTGGCTGTATGGCGATTCTCGGCTATGAAGGCACGCGTACCCAGGTGGGAGCTCGTCATCACGAGGCGTGGAAAGTGTTGCGTGCTCACGGAGCCGTGCAACTTGGTCAACGAGTCGGAAAGTCCTGGGAACACGGGCGTTTTTCTGGTCCGTATCTGCGCGATGTGTTGATGGACGAGGGCTACCTGGTCGAAACCTTGGAGACAGCAACCGGATGGCGTGAGTTGCCAGCGCTGCGGCAGGAGGTGACGGCAGCAATTCGAGCTGAGCTAGGCGATAGCGGACCTGGTCCATTAGTGATGTCTCACCTATCGCACGTGTACGAGACGGGTGGATCGTTGTACGTCACCGTTGCTGCTCGACGAGACGAATCAGATCCGATCGGTCAGTGGCAACGAGCTAAGGCTGCTGCGTGTGATGCGATCGTTCAGGCTGGCGCCACTATCACTCACCACCATGCCGTGGGGCGTGACCATCAACCCTGGTTGGTTGGCGACATTGGAGAACCCGGGCTTGCCCTACTACGTGCAATCAAGCACGAGGTTGACCCGGATCAGATCATGAATCCCGGAGCGTTGATCGCTGACCGTTAGTTGCTAGGAAGCCTCGGAATGGCGGATTTCATCTGCCTTGGCCAAGACCGGGTCGGTGAAGTATTCGTTGAACCGACGTTCAGCGTCATCACCGAAGAGCAACTTGCAGGCCTCGTGAATGCCCTTGCCGCTCTGGATGTCTTCCCGAGCAATGACCAAAGCAATCTTGGACCGGCGTCGCAGGAAGTCGTCCAGTTTGGTGATCATCTCGGTTTCCGCGGCGAAGTACAGCTCCACTCGCAGGTACTGAGAACCCTCGATGATGTCCTCCGCCATCGACGGGTCGCGCCGCATCGCTTCCAACATTCCAAAGGCACGCATTCCGTACCGGCGCCACAAGCGAGTCGACACCGTCTCGAAATCTTCCCGCCGACGTAGTGTGTCCAGCTTCATCAGGCGGGCCTGCCGGAAGAACTCGTCCGCCGTTGCCTTCGGCGGTTCGCCGTACCACTGGTTGTTCTCGGGTTCGAGTGTCACGCCAAGTTTCTGAACGTCCTTGCATAGTTCTTCGCCGACATTCAGACAGTCGGTGATCTTCCCGCCGAAAACGGAAATGAACTTCTTGTCTCGGTCGATTTCCACTGCGTGTTTGCGCGACAGGCTGGTCCAGTCGGCTTCTTCGGAGCCGTCGGAATCGTCCTTTTCCACCACAAGTGGCCGGACGCCGCAACGAGTGGAAATGATGTCGTCGACGGTGAGTGGTTGAGGTAGATCCAGGCGTTTGTTGATTTGCTCCAACAAGAAGTCTCGATCTTCCGGGGTCACTTCCGTCACTGGGTTGTCGACGCGAGTGTCCGTCGTGCCGATCACTGAACGTGGGCCCATCGGAATGACGTAGAACAAGCGACCGGTGTCATCGAAGAATGCGAGCACTCGTTCGTTCGGCGTGAGTCGGGGAACGATCAGGTGGATTCCTTTCGAACACATGATCTTGTGCTCAGTGGAAATGTCGAACAGTTCGTTCACCGAATCGATGAATGGCCCGGTCGCGTTGATGATGACGTTGGCCGTGGCAGAGAATTCACCGCCTGCGTCCACATCGTGTAGTTGCAACGTCCATCCGCTGTCACTGCGCTCGGCGCTGGTGACCTCGACGTAGTTGGCGCATGCTGCACCGACGTTTAGGGCAGAGCGGATGAAGCTGAAGACGAATCGGGAATCGTTGTCCACCACATAGGCATCGGAGTACTCGATTCCACCGATCACTCCGGTGGTGTTGATGATGGGTTCTTCTCGTTCGATTGCCTCGGTGGTGTGCACGCTGGGCTTCTTAAGCGCGCCATTGCCAATCGTCCAGTAGGCGGTCGCGCCGAGTCCTGCGAACCATGGCTTGTACGGCGACTTCTCGTCCAAGGGGGCCAGGAATCGAATCTCACGCAGATTGGCTGGGTAGGCCTTCAGGAGGCGATTGCGCGAACGGCAAAGGTTGCGAACCAGCAGGAGTTCGTAGTTCTCCATGTACTTGAAGCCGCCCCACACCAAGTTGGAGCTTTGCATCGAGGTGAATCCTGCAAAGTCGCCCTTGTCGACCAATGCCACCGATGCGCCTCGTGAGGCGATGGCTGCTGCCGCCACTGCTCCGTTGATACCGCCGCCGACGATGAAGACGTCGAAGTGGCGGCCAGAGATTCGATCGATGTTGGACGCCCGCAGGCTCATGGTTCGTTCTCCCAGTAGATGCTGCGGCTGGTTTACCGCAGGCAACACCCTGTCAGGTCTGGCGTCAGTTTGCTGAGCCGGGAGATTGGTGATGCGTCAGCAGGAGCAGCAGATTACGGGCTGACTCTGCCTGCAGCCAAGAATGCCGAGTAGGTCAGCGGCATGAGTTCGGCAAAGTGTGCCTCCATGCCTTCCGCCACCATTTCGATCTCGCGCTGCGGGAAGCTCGGGAACCGTGAGTCCGCCGCCTTGGTGCGCAGAGACAGGAAGCTCATCAGTGACCGGGCGTTGCAGGTGGCGTACATCGTGGAGTACGTGGCAACGGGAAGGACGCCGCGTGCGACTTCGCGCGCGATTCCGGCTTCCAGCATTTCTTGGTATGCCTCGTATGACGTGCGGCACGCGTTCTTGGTGGCTTGCGTGACGATGGCTGACTGCTCAGGTGTGCCGGGCACGAACTCGTAGTGACCTGCCTTGCCTTGTTGAATCAGATTGCGTTCAGCAGCAGGGACGTAGAACACCGGTTGCAACTCGCGGTAACGGCCGGATTCTTCGTTGTATGACCAACCCACACGGTGACGATGGAACTCGCGGAACACAAAGATGGGGGCGGAGATAAGGAACGTCATCGAGTTGTGCTCGAACGGGGTGCCATGGCGATTCTTCAACAGGTAGTTGATCAGGCCTTTGCTAGCGGCAGGGTCCTTATCGATCTCTTCGATTGACTTCTCGCCTGCGGTTGACACTCGCGCGGACCAAATGACATCGCTATCGGAAGCAGCCGATCGAACCAGTTCCACGGTGACATCAGAACGGAATCGAATCCCGTCTTCGGTGATGTCCACGGTGTTGTCAGTGGTCACGGTGTCCAATCCGCTCAGTGCGCCAGTTGTCATTGCTCGTTCTCTCCCCACGGTTGCTCCGCACGACTGTACGTCGGTGTTGCGGTCTAGGTGCTCATTCACTCGATCGAGTCGCGTGTTAGCGTCTTTGCATCTGATTGGTGGGGTCAATCGATCTTCTCAATTCAGACGTCAATTGTTCTCTCAACGGGGAAGCCGGTCAAAGTCCGGCACTGACCCGCAGCCGTAGGTTGATCGCGTAAAAGCGTTCGACAAGTCGGAATGCCGTTGAGGTAACCAGCGACTCATTACCCGTCGAGGCTGCGGTGGAGTCCGGAACGTTGGCTACCACTGCGTGGTGCCAGACGTGTCGGTTCTGTTCCGTGGGCGCTGAACCGAAAGGCACGACATCGTGCAATCTGCAATGAAAACCCTCGCCGCTAGTGCGGTATTCGCAACCACTCTTGGTGGCCTAACCCTGACCAGTGCGGTTTCTGCCGGAGCGGCAACCACGACCGGAAATGGCCCAGCCGCCGCTGCCTGGCTTGCTGATCAGTTTCACAACGGTCACTTGTCCAGTAACGACAGCGATCAGAACGCTGCTGACTGGGGTCTCACCCTGGATGGCATCCTCGCGTTGACTGCGGCCAAAGCCGATCAGAAGGTTGCGGCAACTGCCACAGACGCGGTAGCTGCACATGTGAATGACTACATCACTGGGACGACGGTTGCTGTCGACCAAGCGGGTCACCTCGGAGCTGGACAGATCGCCAAAGCCATGCTTGCGGCGCAAGGGCAGGGTCGTAGCATCACTAACTTCGGCGGAGCCAATCTCAGTGAGCAACTCGATTCACTGCGTGTCACGGCTGAAGGCGCCCAGCAAGGTCGTTACCGAGACACACTGGCGGTTGGTGATTACACCGGTGCGTTGACTCAATCCTTGGCCGTACTAGCCACCACTCGAGCGGGAACTGTTTCTCCAGACTCGGTGACATGGTTGGTCAATGCGCAGTGTGGCGATGGTGGATTTAGCTATGGCGTCAGTGAAGACACCGGGGCAGGGTGCGCGGATCCTTGGGATTCCTCGCAAGTAGATGTCACTGCGATGGCTGTTCAAGCATTGGCAAGTTCGGCGGTATCGGACGTGCCCGGTGTCACTGAGGCGCTTGCAAAAGCGACGTCCTACCTCGCGGATGCGCAACATGCGGACGGGTCGTTTTCTGATGGTGGGACCGATGACACCTCGTACTTCGGGCCGAATGCGAACTCAACTGGTCTGGCTGCTGCAGCTCTTCGATTAGTAGGTCAACCGGCTCGTGCTGATCAGGCGGCGAACTGGCTGGGTGCGCATCAACTGACCTGTGCAAATGCGGCAACGGGTAAAGCTGCTTCCAACCGTGGTGCCCTGCTGTTTAACGATGCCGCTCGAACCAGTGCACTAGCAGGTGAATTGCCACTAAGCCAAACCGTCCGAGCGACTGCTCAAGGCATCCTGGGCCTGGCTGGTTCCTCGTCGTTTGTTGCGGCATCTAGTGCAGGAGCGCAAGCTGATACTCCCCGCCTAACCTGTGCATCTCCGAAGGTGGTCACTGTTCCCAAGGCGGTCCGCATTACCCAGTACACGGTGAATGCTCAGGCCACCAGTAGCACCGTGCGATTCAGCCCGGTATCGACGGGTAATGCAGCAGCAACCTCCTACCGAGTACGTGTGGCAACGGTGGGTAAGTCGTGGGGCGTATGGAAGTCGCTGTCGGCGAAGACCACATCGTTCACCGTCAGCTTGCCGAAGGCGGGACGTTCCGTTCAGTTCGTAGCTGTCAATTCTGCTGGTACCTCATCAGCTGCTGTGGTGCAGATCAAGGCCAAGCGAACAGGTAAGGCAAGCAGTTGCGCGGCCATCGGTGCAACCACCATCAAGCGTGCGGGAACTGGCTACTCGGTGTCCTACGCCAAGCGCTCTCGTTCATGCGCTTCGTACCGCAAAGCGACAACGGGTAAGTGGCACACCGTGCGTAAGGGCAGCAGCAAACTCTCGGTGTCTGCTGGCAATCACGCAGTACAGCTACGTTCGGGTCATCGGGTCACCACATTGTGGTTGCGCCCCTTTGGCGGTTGAGATGAAGCGATCTGTGGCGATTGGCTGTGTGCTGTCTTTCGCCATCGTTGGGCTGGGGGCAGTCGAGTCCCCAGCCCAGGCAGACGCCTGCGGAACGACCAACGGCGTTACCGTCATCGTGGATTCGACGTCACTGCCGGGCGGATCTGCCACGAGTAGTTGTGCACCTGGTTCGCCGTCTAGTGGGCTTGCGGCCCTGACCTCAGCGGGTTATTCCATCGCGATGGTCGCCACTCAATCCGGGGCTATCTGTCGGATTAACGACTTGCCGAAGCCGAGCGACCAATCTTGTATCAACATGCCGCCAGCTGATGGTTACTGGGCTTACTTCCGCGCCTCACGCGGAGGAAGCTGGACGTACAGCAATCTCGGCGCGGCCACTAAACCGGCAGTGGTGGAAGGTTGGGCATTCCAAACCAGTCGAAAACTGCGTCTGCCTGCGGTCGCAGTCCCTGCCGCGTTCCCCAAGGATGCTTCGCCGAGTACTCCATCGAAGACCCCCACCAAGCCCAGCAACACGGGCACGTCAACTGGATCGGGTTCGCCATCGGCGACAGGCGGGACGAGTACCGGATCAAGCACGACTTCTCCATCGGGCAGCAGCGGATCGAGCGCTGGCAACGGCGGTGCTTCTGCTCAGGGATCGACACCGTCGCCCAGTGATCCATCCACGACGAGTTCCGGGACGACCTCGCCGTCCACGTCTGCTGATGGCACCCCGGTGGTGGCGGCACCGTCGATCGATGCCCAAGCAGTTGCTGCTACTCAGTCGTCCACAGATTCGCCAAAGCGTTCGAGTCTCATGCTGTGGCTGGGTCTTGCCGTCGTCGCATTGCTCCTGATTGCCACCGTTGTCGTGGAGATTCGTCGAAGACAACAGTCCTGACGTGAGTAGGCTGGGTTGCTATGAGCGACCTGGCACCGACCCCGTTCGGAACCATTGCCACTGCGATGGTGACCCCAATGCATCCCGACGGGTCAGTCGATTACGACGGAGCAGTCAAGCTCGCTGATCACTTGGTCAACCTGGGAAATGACGGGCTGGTCGTGAACGGCACGACGGGAGAAGCTCCCACCACGACTGATGAGGAGAAGCGGACCCTCGTCAAGGCGATCGTGGATGCCGTGGGTAGTCGGGCCATCGTGACGGCAGGTGTCGGTACTAATGACACGCGGCATTCGATCGAACTTGCTCAACAAGCTGTTGCCGCAGGTGCACATGCCCTGTTGGCAGTTGCCCCGTACTACAACAAGCCACCGCAAGCGGGAATTGTCGCCCACTTCCAGGCGCTGGCCGATTCGTCGGAATTGCCCGTGATGCTCTATGACATTCCGGGGCGGTCCGGGGTGGCGCTTGAAGCGGACACGCTTATTCAGCTAGCCGAACATCCGCAGATTGCTGCCGTTAAGGACGCAAAGGGAGACCTTGAATCGGTCGTGGACATCAAGCGTCAAACCGATCTGTTGTGGTTCAGCGGCGATGACGGTTTGAACCTTCCGTTCTTGTCTGTTGGTGCGAGTGGATTCGTCTCTGTCACCGGCCACCTTGTCGCTGACCGACTTCGCCAACTCGCCGACGCCTTTTGGGCCGGGAACTATGGCGAGGCCGTCGCGATCAACGAAGCATTGCAACCAGTGAGCACCGGGATCTTCCGTACCCAGGGCGCGATCCTGGCCAAGGCAGCCCTTAACGAATTGGGACTGCCCGCTGGGCCAATGCGGTTGCCGCTGGTTGATGCCACACCTGAGCAGGTCGCCCAACTGCGGGTAGATCTGGCTGAGGGCGGCGTTGCTGGGTTCACGAAGTGACGATGACGAATACTGAGGCGGCTGCTGAGGTAGTGCAGGCGACGGGATTGATGCCGGTCGCTAGTGAGCTTGGTCCACCACCGCCAGCGGCAGGGGGAACTCTGCGGATCGTCGCGCTGGGTGGTCTGGGTGAAGTTGGTCGGAATATGACCACCTTCGAACAGGATGGTCGACTGCTCATCGTTGACTGTGGCGTCTTGTTCCCCGAGGAATCCCAACCAGGTGTGGATCTGATCCTGCCTGACTTCAGCTACCTCGATGGCCGCTACGACGACATCGAAGCGATCGTGCTCACTCACGCACATGAAGACCACATTGGTGCCGTGCCCTACCTGCTGCGTCATCGGCAAGACATTCCGATTCTCGGCTCCACGCTCACGTTGGCGTTGCTCGCTGCCAAGCTCAAAGAGCACCGGATCAAAGCAGAACTCATTGAGGTCGCAGACAACGAACAGCAAGTCCGGGGACCGTTCGAATTGGAGTTCATCGCGGTCAACCATTCGATTCCTGACGCGATGGCTGTGGTTATCACTACTCGCGCGGGCAACGTGCTGCACACCGGTGACTTCAAGATGGATCAACTGCCACTGGATGGTCGGCTCACTGACTTGAATGCGTTCGCTCGCATCGGAGATCGCGGCCTGGATCTGCTGTTGGTGGATTCGACGAACGCTGAGGTAGCGGGTTTCGTCACTCCGGAACGTCGCATTGCTCCCGTGATCGACGAGGTGTTCAGTCGAGCACCAGGACGAGTGATCGTTGCTTGCTTTGCCTCACACATCCATCGGGTGCAACAGGTCATCGATACCGCTGCTCGTCATGGACGCAGAGTCGCGCTGGTGGGGCGATCCATGTTGCGCACCATGACCGTCGCCCGAGACCTGGGGTACTTGCACGTCCCACCCGGAATTCTGATCAATCTGGATGATCTCGATGGTGTTCCCGATGAAGAGGTCGTGCTTATTTGCACGGGCTCGCAGGGTGAACCAATGGCTGTCTTATCCCGGATTGCCTCAAGGGATCACCGGATTCGGATCCACGAACAAGACACCGTCATCTTCGCGTCTTCCACCATCCCGGGTAATGAAGCATCCATCAGTCGTGTGATCAACGGGTTGTCTCGTTGGGGTGCCGATGTCGTTCATACCGGCAAGGCGCTCGTCCATGTGTCTGGACATGCCTCGGCCGGTGAGCTGTTGTACGTCTACAACATTTTGTCGCCGACGAATGTCATGCCGGTTCACGGCGAGGTACGGCATTTGATTGCGAACCGAGAGTTGGCGATCTCGACCGGAATCGCTGCCGAGCGAGTGGTGCTCGCTGACGACGGCACAGTCGTGGATCTGGTCGACGGAGTAGCCAGCATCGTCGGACACGTGCCAGTGCGGCACGTATTTGTGGATGGTTCAACGGTCGGCGAACTCATTGACGATTCGGTGAAGGATCGTCAGATCTTGTCTGAGGAAGGCTTCATCAGTATTTTCGCCGCGGTGGACATCGTGGATGGGAAGGTCGTCGCTGGTCCTGAGATGCATTCCCGAGGCTTTGCCGAATCCGACGATGTATTCAACAGTGTGCTGCCAGAAGTCACTGCTCGCTTGGAACAACTGCTCGGCGAAGGCGTGACCGATACTCATCAGTTGCAGCAGGCGGTGCGACGTGTGGTTGGTCGTTGGGTCAACCGGCAGCATCGCCGCCGACCGATGATCGTGCCGGTTGTGGTGGAAGCCTGAGCTGACCGGACATCGCGACACGCCGCGATTCACCGGCAAACCAAGGCCTTGCGCGCAGTTAGGCTCGCGCCCATGGCGACCAGAACGCCCACTACGGGTTCATCGGGTAAGCGTTCGAGCACGCGCTCGAGCTCGAGTAGTCGACGATCGTCGGCCAGCTCTCGCTCGACGCGTTCCGGTTCGTCACGCTCTGGCTCATCGGCGGGCTCACGTTCCGCGAGTAACTCACGCAGCAGCTCGACTTCTCGGGCGGCGAAGAACCGCACAACCAAGAAGCCCAGCAAGGCTCCAGCCAAACGCAGCGGGTTCGCGGTTGTCGTTGCCGGTATTAGTCGTTCCATCATGGCGGCCTGGATGGCTGTGGCCCACACCGTTGGTGCCAGCGTCCGGGCTTTCGGAATTGATGCCCAAGGAGTCCGACCACAGGACCGCCGAGATGGTGTGGGGCTCGGACTATGGGTTGCTGGCGGACTGATCCTGGTCAGCGCCTGGTTCGGGATGTTGGGAAGCGTTGGTACGGGGATCACCACCATGGTCCGTACTGGGATCGGTTCCCTGGTCATGGTGGCGCCACTCGTTCTCTTTGTCGCCGGTTGGCGAGTTTTGCGTAAGCCCACCGTTCGATTACCCCGCAACACTTTCTGGGGCTGGATCTTGACGGGTCTGTCCACGCTGGCCCTCTGGCAATGCCTCACGACGGCCAATCCCAGCGATGGTCCCGCTGCACTTCGCGCAAGTGGCGGCTGGGTGGGCTGGTTGATCACCTCGCCGTTCCTCGCCCTGCTCGGCAGTCTGCTCGCTGGCTTACTCGCTCTTACCGGAATCGTCATCGGTCTGCTGCTGGTTGCGGACGTGTCCATCGCGGAAAGCTTCGAACGGGCAAAAGCGGCTGTTGGCATGGGGGAGCCGTCCGACGAATCAGACACCGTTGATGTTTCCGATTCGTCGATGGCTGACGAGGGCACTGATTCCCCGCCTCGGGCATCGCGCTCCCGTGCTCGCCGGGCCGGTGCTGGACTGGCTGCTCGATTTGGTCTGGGCAAACCAACCGCTGATGAACCCATTGAGTTAGTGGAAGACGAACCGTTCGCCTCGGTGTTAAGCGGGGCGACGGCAACTGCTGATGTCAGCGATGCTCCTGCTGCTTCTCCTGACATCACGTCTATCGATCTGACGCCAGTAGGGGATGTCACACCAATCGAGCCGCAACAGTTGGCGCTCGAAGGTGGGGGGATTTACCAACTTCCTGCGCCGAACATGTTGAAGCCAGGTGCTACTGCGAAGACTCACACCAAGGCCAATGAGCGCGTCGTCGCTGCTTTGACGGGAGTCTTGGAGCAGTTCGAGGTAGACGCCAAGGTCACCGGTTTCACTCGTGGTCCGACAGTGACCCGCTACGAAGTCGAAGTGGGTCCGGGAGTCAAAGTCGAGCGGATCGCGAGCTTGTCCGGAAATATTGCTTACGCGGTCGCCTCTGCCGATGTGCGCATCTTGTCGCCTATCCCGGGCAAGTCGGCAATCGGTGTTGAGATCCCCAACAGTGATCGTGAACTCGTCAGCCTGGGTGACGTGCTGCGATCGAATGCAGCTACCTCTGACCATCATCCGATGGTCGCGGGCTTGGGTAAGGACGTCGAAGGCGGATTCATCTGCGCCAACCTGGCCAAGATGCCGCACGTACTGGTCGCGGGTGCCACCGGTGCAGGTAAGAGCAGTTGCATTAACTCGCTGATCACGTCAGTGCTGATGCGGGCGACTCCGGATGAAGTTCGAATGATCCTCATCGACCCCAAGCGGGTCGAACTGACGATCTACGAAGGTGTGCCGCATCTCATTACTCCGATCGTGACCAACCCAAAGCAGGCCAGCGACATCTTGCAGTGGGTCGTCAAGGAGATGGAAGTTCGTTACAACGACCTTTCCGAGTTCGGCTTCCGACACATTAAGGACTTCAATGCCGCCGTGCGGGCGGGCAAGGTCAAGCTGCCGCCGGGTGATCCGCGGACTTTGACGCCCTACCCGTACTTGATGGTGGTCGTGGACGAGTTGGCCGATCTGATGATGGTCGCTCCGCGCGATGTGGAAGACGCGATTGTTCGGATCACGCAGTTGGCGCGTGCCGCCGGTATCCACCTGGTGCTCGCCACGCAGCGACCAAGCGTTGATGTGGTGACTGGATTGATCAAGGCCAATGTGCCTAGCCGATTGGCGTTCGCTACTTCCTCCATGGCTGATAGCCGGGTCATTCTTGACCAACCAGGTGCAGAGAAGCTGGTCGGTCAAGGCGACGGACTCTTCTTGCCTATGGGAGAAAGCAAGCCACTGCGTGTGCAAGGCGCGTTCGTCTCCGAAAGTGAAATCCGAGCAATCGTCGAACATTGCAAACAACAGATGGATCCTGAGTATCGAGATGATGTTCTGGCTACCAAGTCCGGTGCGGGCAAGCCTGCCGAAGACATCGGTGACGATCTTGATGTCGTGCTGGAAGCGGCCGAACTGGTTGTGCTCAGCCAATTCGGATCGACCTCGATGTTGCAGCGCAAGCTCAAGATCGGGTTCGCCAAGGCTGGGCGCATGATGGATATTTTGGAAAGCCGCGGCATTGTGGGTCCATCCGAAGGCGCAAAGGCGCGCGAGGTGCTGGTTACTGCCGATGATCTACCGGCTGTGCTGGCAGATCTGCGTGGAGATACCCAGTAGCCCTCGGTCGAGTTGGCTGTCGTGGTTTGCGCAATTCTTTGGCCGTTGGGCCGGGGCTACGCTTGACGGGTGGTTGAACCCAAGCGAGTCGCCGTTGTCACCCTTGGCTGTGCTCGAAATGAAGTCGATTCG